>JBBSRS010000463.1:0-2696 GCA_038242795.1 Burkholderiales bacterium | reverse complement strand
TTCAGCCGTTCGTGGTTTTTTGCTGGGTCTTCAGCAGCGCATCACCGATGCCATTGCCGAAATCGACGGCCACGCCTTTGTCAGCGACTCTTGGCAAAAAGAGCCGGGCGAAATGCTTCAGGGCAACGGCATCACCAAAATCCTGGAGCAGGGAAATGTGTTCGAGCGCGCCGGCTGCGGCTTTTCGCATGTGCGTGGCCCCAGATTGCCGCCTTCTGCCACCCAGCATCGACCGGAACTGGCAGGTGCGCCGTTTGAGGCGATGGGGGTTTCGCTGGTGTTCCATCCGCGCAACCCTTATGCGCCGACGGTGCACATGAATGTCAGGATGCTGGCGGCAACCCCTGTGGGTGAAGCTGCCGAGCCGGTTTGCTGGTTTGGCGGTGGCATGGACCTGACGCCTTTTTACGGTTTTGATGAAGACGCGGTGCATTTTCACCAAGTTTGCAAAGACACCCTGGCACCGTTCGGCGAAGACAAATATCCCCGTTTCAAGCAGTGGTGCGACGAGTATTTTTTCCTCAAGCACCGCCAGGAGCAGCGCGGCATCGGCGGCGTGTTTTTCGACGATTTTCAGGAACTTGGCCTGGCGCAGAGCTTGACGATGATGCAGGCTGTCGGTGATTCATTCCTGCAGGCTTACCTGCCGATCATCAAGCGTCGCAAGGACAGCATTTTCACGCAACGCGAACGCGATTTTCAGCTGTACCGCCGGGGGCGTTATGTGGAGTTCAACCTGGTGTGGGACCGGGGAACCCATTTCGGGCTGCAGTCCGGTGGACGCACTGAATCGATCCTGATGTCGATGCCGCCGCTGGCAAGCTGGTCCTACCAGCGGCCCGATGTTGCTGGATCGCCCGAGGAACGCCTGTACAAAGAGTTTCTGGTCAGGCGGGACTGGGTTTGAGCAGAGGCGCTGCTGTCCAGCCCAAACGCATCGGCGTGTTCGGCGGTTCGTTCGACCCGCCCCACAACGCCCATGTGGCATTGGCCAGGGCTGCGCTGGAGCAGTGCGAACTTGATGTGCTGCATGTGATTCCAACCGGCCATGCATGGCACAAGGCCAGGGCGCTCAGTTCTTCCGAACACCGTCTGGCCATGGCCCGACTGGCATTTGGCAACCTCGCGCGTGTCGTGGTGGATGCGCGTGAACTGGAGCGTCCGGGACCGACCTTCACCATCGATACCCTGAAAGCCTTGCAAGCCGAGAATCCAGGGTGCCAGCTGTATCTGTTCATAGGCGCTGACCAGTTTGCAAGCTTTGGCCAATGGCATGACTGGAGGGAGATCCTTGAAATAGCTATAATTTGTATAGCTGACCGCACAGAATCCGCGCTGACTCAAACCGAGTTTGATATTTATGCGCCGCACCACCACCGGTTTCTCATTCTCAAGCTGCCCTTGATGCCTTTGAGCGCCACCCAGATTCGCCAGATGATGGCATCTAGCGCGGCCACCGCCGAAGAAGCCAGAAAATTGGTTCCCGGTGCGGTGGCACGTTATATTTCGTACCATCACCTGTACGGCCCCGGTTAATTTTTCACCCTATTGAAGCAAAGCATTGCATGACCCCCACCCCTGTCAAAACCTCAAGCACCGAGGGCAAAAAAGATGTCCAAAAATTGCAGCGCGCCATTATTGACGGACTTGAAGATGTCAAGGCGCAAGACATCCAGGTGTTTGATACCGAGCACATCACCTCACTGTTTGAGCGCGTGATTGTTGCTTCGGGAACGTCCAACCGCCAGACCAAGGCGCTTGCCGCCAGTGTGCGCGACGCCGTGCGGGACGCCGGTTTTGCCAAGCCGCGCATCGAAGGCGAGGAAAATGGCGAGTGGATCATTGTGGACTGCGGTGCGGCTGTTGCCCACATCATGCAACCCACGATTCGTCAGTACTACAACCTTGAAGAACTCTGGGGTGAAAAGCCCATCAAGCTCAAGCTCGGCGCGCCCGCGCCACTGCCAAAGGCTGCCAAGGTCGAAGTGAAAGCAGCGGTCAAGCCGGCGCAGTCGCGTGCTGGCGCTGGCGCAAAATCAAAATCACCCGCAAAACCGTCCAAGTCAACAAAAAGCGTGGGCGACGAAAGCGTGTCGGACGCTGCAACGCTGGCGCGAACCGACGATGGCACTTATGTGGGCCGCGTTGGAAAGACGCATGACTGGACGGCCAAGCGCAATGCGACCGCACCGGCTACCGAACCTGAAGCCAAAGTGATCAAAGCACGGAAACCGTCTTCCAGGGTTGCTTCGGCCGAGTCCTCGCCTGTTGCGGCCAAGAAAGCGGTCAAAAAGGCTGTGGTCAAGACACCGATTGTGAAAATCCCTGTGACCAAGAAAGTTGCAGCCAAGCAAGCTGCGGTCAAGACGGCTGTCAAGAAGCCCGCTGCCAAAAAGACAGCCACGAAGAAAACCACGCCCCGGGGCGAATGAGGCTGACGATCGTCGCCGTCGGCCAGAAAGTGCCTGATTGGGCGCAGACGGCCTATGACGACTATGCCAAACGCTTTCCGCCTGAGTTGAAGGTTGCACTCAAGGCGGTAAAAACCGAACCGCGCGGCTCCAAAACCCTGGACACCCTGCTGGCTGCAGAGCGCACCCGCATTGAAGGCGCCATCGCCCGGGGCTGCCGCATCGTGGCGCTGGATGAACGCGGTACGGCTGTCACCACGATGGCGCTGGCAGAAAACCTCAAGA
>JBBSRS010000462.1:0-2697 GCA_038242795.1 Burkholderiales bacterium | reverse complement strand
TGCAAGGTGTAGCGGGTGCCATCGGCAAAACGGCTGGTGACCGGCGTGTGCCGAATCACCACGCTGCCTTCGGACTTGACGCCATGCACCGCTGCATTGTTGAACTGGTCACCGTACACCGGTTCGGGCACCACGCCTATTCGTGGGTCGGCCTTGCCGGGCACCGACAGGCGCATTAGCAGCCCCACCGCCGGGTCTGCCTGATCTGCCTCGACCAGTCGGTTGAAGATCTGCGGCGGCTCGCCCCGGCCGTCCGTCACATGGCAGCCGCCGCAAGACCGGGCGATGAAGTGCGGCCCGAGTCCGTCGCGCGCCGTGGTGGAGGCGGGCGCCTCGACCCAGTTGCGCTTGAAAAACGAGTTGCCAATGACAAAGCGCGTGCGTTCCTCGTCATCCAGGTTGGCCGCCGGAAACGAAAAGGCATTGCGCCCGGTGGCGTACACCGTGGTGTCGCCGCCGGTTTTCTCCTCGTCCGGCGGTTTGGCTGCGCTGCTGCCCAGGGCGATGGCCAGCCCGGCGCTGCCGCACAGCAGTGCTGCAGCAAAACGTTTTCCAGTCATGGCGCTCGGTGTTATTTGGCGGGCGCGTTGACCGCGAGCCGGGTGATGCCCACGGCCTTGGCCGATGCGGCCAGGTCCTTGCTCTGCTGCGTCAGGCTGTCGATGGTGTTCTGGATGCGCAGGCGGCCCGGCGCGTCCTTCGCACCGATGATTTCACGGTCAAACGGCGCCTGGATGGCTTGTGCCGCCAAGACCGATGCATTGATCTGCTTCGTTGTCTGCATGGCCAGTGCCGGGTCTTTGGCCGCGACCAGCTCGCGCAGGGAAGCGCCTTTGAGCACACTGCCGTCGGCGCGCTTGTATTCCCCCCGCCACACGTTCTGGATGCCCAGGGCGTTGTTCACCACGTCGCGGTGGGTATTGTCGGAAAAGCATGAATGCTCGTCTTCCTGGTCCTAGCTGTTGATCGCCACTTCCAGCCGCTCGCCGGCCAACTCGCCGCGCGACAGCGAGCCCAGGCCCAGCAGCATCTTGCGAACCGATTCCTGGCCGCCTTTTTCAAACTTGGCGCGGTAGTTGTTTTTAACGCCGGGCGCCCAGGCCTTGGCCACGCCGCCCAGGTCGTCCATCAGCAGGTCCGTGACGACTGTCAGGTATTGGCGGCGGCGGTCGGCATGGGGCGCCTTGCCATCGACGAAATCCTCAAAGCTGCGGTCGCCCGGCCCGGTGTCCGAGACATCCTGGGCCCACAGCAAAAATTCGATGGCGTGCCAACCGGTGGCAATGTTTTCTTCGCCACCGCGTTCGTTTTGCGCCGACAAGTTCTTTTTGTTGATGACGAACTTGCGGTTGCTGATCAGGCCGCTGTCGGACTTGCCCTGAGTGCCATCGACAAAGGATTCATCCATCGGCCAGGCATTGATGCGGCCTTCGGGGCCGTTGGCGTCGTCAATCGGGCCGCCATAAAACCGGAAGGCTTCGGTCTGGCCGTAGAACTCGCGCGCCGTCAGCCAGGTCTTGCGCGCCGCCGCCAGGGTGTCGGCAGACGGTGACTTGACGAAGGCGGCAATTGCCTGCTGCATGGTTTTCGTGGCCGCCAGCGTGTCGGTATAGCTGGCATCGACGAGGGCGGCATGGTTAGACGCGACGGTATTGAACGACGCTGCGCCCACCGGCGCGTTGACGGCTGCGGGTGCAGTGGCTGTCTGGGCCAGGACCGCCTGCGAGGAGCCAAGCAGCGCCATCAGGCTGGCTGCAATCACGAGTTGCTTCATCTGGATCCTTTATAAATATGAGGGAATAGAAAGTGGATTGCGAATGAGAATTGTTTTTATTTTACAGTCTGGTCTGAATTTGCATGTTCAGCGTGATGTGAAACGACCCAGGCGGTCGTTCAACCGCCATCTATTGGTGTCAAACATCGGCCCACATGCGCAGCAGGTTGTGATAGCAACCGGTCAGCTTGACGACCTCGCTGCTTTCGGCGCTGCCGGGTGCGGATTGCGCCATGTCATTGCGCCGCAGGGAAGTAATCGCCATGTCCATCTCGTACAGCAAACGGCGCTGCGCATCGGCGCGGACCATGCTTTCGATCCAGAAAAAAGAAGCCAGCCGCTCGCCCCGCGTGACGGGTTCGACCCGGTGCACCGACGTGCCGGGGTACATCACCAGGTCGCCCGCGTCAAACTTGATGCGCTGCTCGCCATAGGTGTCCTGCACCACCAGTTCCCCGCCGTCGTAGCTGGCCGGATCGCTCAAAAACAGCGTGCACGAAATGTCGGTGCGCACATGGCGCGCCGTGGCGGCGTGGGTGCGCACGGCGTTGTCGATGTGGTTGCCGAAATGGTTGGTGTCGTTGCCGCCGCCGTAGCGGTTGAACAAGGGTGGATAGACCGATTTGGGCAGCGCGCCGGTCACGAACATCGGGTTGCGGGCCAGTGCCACCGAAACCATGTGGCGCGCTTGTTGAGCGGCGGGCAATTCTTCGGGCAACTGCCGGTTGTTTTTGACGCTGCCGGACTGGCTGCCGGCAGTGATACGGCCATCGGCCCAGTCGGCGGTCAGGATCAGCTGGCGAACCTGGGCGAGTTCGTCGAGCTGGAGGACTTGGGGAATGCGAAGCAGCATAAGGGTGATTTCCAAAAGGAATCGGGCATTCCGGCCGTTGGCGGGAATGCCCGAAAGGTCAATGCGTCAT
>JBBSRS010000461.1:0-2698 GCA_038242795.1 Burkholderiales bacterium | reverse complement strand
CCATTGCCCTGGGCAAGCCACAAGTCCACCACCACCACATCCCAGGAACACTGGTGTGTACTTAGCCAGCGGCATGCCTCGCCTTCGGTTCCCGACGAGCCGATCACACGCGTACCGGTCAATTCCTCAAGGGCTTCGGCCAGCCACTCCAGAATGATCGGATTGTCTTCAACAAGGTAGATTCTCAACTGCATGCACAAGCGTAACCAGCGTCCTGCAGGCCAAGGTAGGACACCGGCCTTCATGCGCCTAAGGTTGAAACGCACGTTCCGGCTTTTCCGCCAGCAGGCCGAAAACCCGTCGCGCACCTGCCCTCGTGCATTCGATCGCTATGTACGGCAACGCACATACATTTTCGTCACAGCATGCTACCTTGGTTGGTTGGTCCTGAGGCGACAGGCTTGGCAACGCCGGCTGTGGCCCACCAAGCCGTTGGGGTGTCAATCAAGCCTCTGGCGCACGTCCACAAAGCGCATTCAGCTATAAGTTCAGTAGCAACGTTTTCACGGTTTGGCGCGTTGCAAGGGAAGTTGAAAAAATACCGTTGCGGCGGTGCCGAATTGGGCGCAGCGCGCGTGCGGGCCATCAATAGCTGGTGTCGCCCGTCCGCTTCGAAGAAATGGCTTGAAACGCCAGAAGGACTGATCCCATGATGAACGAGTTTTTAGCCAACAATCGGGCCGATTTGATTGCCAGGTGCATTGAAAAGGTCGCCAAAAGACCCAAACGTGCCGCGACCGAACAGCAGCTGAAAAACGGCGTTCCGATGTTCATCGACCAGTTGACTCGAACACTGGAGGCCGAGCAAAACAACGAAGACGGCATCAGCCTTCAAATTTCCGGTCCGTCCGGGGGCGATGTCACCAAATTGTCTGAAATGGGGCTCAGTGCGGCGGCGCATGGCAAGGTGTTGTTGCACCTTGGCTACAGCGTGGACCAGGTCGTGCACGACTATGGGGACCTGTGCCAAGCCATCACGGACCTGGCCTTCGAGCGGGATGCGCCTTTCAGCATCGACGAATACCGCACCTTGAACCGTTGCCTGGACAATGCCATTGCGGACGCCGTGAGCGAATTCAGCGTCCAGCGCGATGTGGTCATCACGGAGCAGCGCGGCCTGCACGAGAACGAGCAGCTGGGCTTTTTGATGCACGAGTTGCGCAATGCGCTTGGAACGGCAACCCTTGCAGCCTCCGCCATGGAAATAGGCAACCTGACACCGGCAGGGGCCACAGCCGCGGTGTTGAAGCGCAGCCATGCGGCCATGGCCAGGCTCATCAGCAATGCCCTGGCCGAAGTGGCCCTCAAAAGCAGTGTCGCCGGTCAACAGCAGCCTCTGTCGCTCGCCTCGTTCATTGCCGACGCCAAAAGCGACAGCGAGCTGGATGCCAGGACGCGCGGGTGCATTTTTACCGTGGCCGACATCGACCCGTGCCTGGGCATCGAGGTCAACCACGACCTGATGCTGGCCGCTCTGATGAACTTGCTGCACAACGCCTTCAAGTTTACGCATGTGCATACGGAGGTGACGCTGGAGGCCTACGCAGTCGGCGAGCGCATCCTGATCGACGTGAAGGACCACTGCGGCGGTCTGCCACCCGGAAACGCTGAAAAGCTGTTCACGCCATTTTGTCAACGCAGCGACGACAGGACGGGCATGGGCCTGGGGCTGTCGATTGCGCGAAAAAGTGTCGAAGCCGATGGCGGCACCCTGAGCGTTCGGAACAGACCGGGGACGGGATGCATTTTCACCATCGACCTGCCACGCCATTCGATGGGCTGAGACAACTCAGGCGGCAACCGGTTGCGCGCCACTGATGCCAGGGCGGCAGTGTCGGCACGTTCGACCTGCGGACACGCCCTGCGGCACGGCCAATGCAATTTGCGTCACGAAGAAAACCAGGTTCAGGCTGCAAGCCTGCAAAGTCTGCCGGGGTGGCGAAGAAGCACGGGCCATGCTGGCGGGCAGGCAGGCATGAACGCAGGAACGCAAGGAAACGTCTTTGCGTAACCCTTGCCCCGGTGGGTGTGCCGGTGTCTCTTGCCTGAGCAAGTCAAGCGAGGCAGCACCCTGAAGGCGTATCCTGCCAATGCCCGTCAGCGACGGTGTAAAACCAACGAATGGGCTTATTTCAAGCTCGATGGACCCCACAATGACTCACTTACTGCCCTCCACCACCCCACGCCGCCTTGTCGCGCTGGCCATGGCCTCGCTTTTCCTTGCGGCGGCCCCCGGTTTTGCAAAAGACCACGGCGGCGAAGAAAACGGCAACGGGAAACACGCGCAAAAAGAACACCAAAAGGCCCAAAAACACGCTGAAAAAGAACACGACAAGGACCGCAAGGATGACCGCAAGCAGTATCAAAAGGCGCAGAAGCAGGCCGAAAAACGCCAGCGCGAAGACATCAAGCAAGGCCGCTATTTCGATGATCGGCAACGCCTTGCTGTGCGGCAGTACTACACCCACACCTACGGCCATGGCAAAAACTGCCCACCGGGACTGGCCAAAAAACACAATGGCTGCAGGCCTCCCGGACATGCCCGGAACTGGCAAGTCGGCCAGCCTGTGCCCGGGGGCGTGGTGTTTTACACCGTGCCCCAGCCCGTGATTCGCCTGCTGCCGCCTGCCCCGTACGGCTACCGCTATGCCCGGATCGGCGACGATATCGTCCTGGTGCAGCAACAAAACAACCTGAT
>JBBSRS010000460.1:0-2698 GCA_038242795.1 Burkholderiales bacterium | reverse complement strand
GATCTCCTCGATGCGCTCGGCATCGACGCCTTGCCGGCCCCGGTAGCCAGCCCCGGTGCTGGCAGCGCGCTCGCCGCCCGAATCACGGCCTTGCAACTGCGCGACCATCTGCTCGACCGGCCCGCCTGGCACGAACTGCACCATGGCGAAGGTCAGTAGCAGAACCCCGAACAAGGTCGGGATCATCAGCAGCAGGCGCTTGAGAATGTAGCTGGCCATGAGGGGTTGGCTTCCTACTGGTTGGAGGGAGATGCCCACCAGGCGCTCATCGCCCAGGTGTCTGGCTGGTAATACGGCGGAACCGTGTCCGGCAACACAAAGCGGCGTGGCCGATAGCCGATGAAAAAAGCATCGCCGTAGTACTGCGGAACCGAATAATACCCATGCGTCAGCACCCGGTCCAGCGCCCGCATGGCCGCACCCAACTCGGGACGCGTCCTGGCTGTCACGACCTTTTGCAGCAGCGCATCGACCGCCGGGTCGGCAATGCCCCAGACATTGGAAGACCCCGGTGTGCCGGCCGCCTTCGAACCAAACAGTTCCAGCAGTTCCCCGCCGGGTGCGGTGCTGCCCGGCAACCGCAGCGTGCTGATCTCGAAATCGAAGGCATCCATTTTCTGTTTGCCCAAGGAAAAATCGACGATGCGGTATGTCATGGTGATGCCGAGCTTTTCCAGTGCTTTCTGGAACGGCCCAACGATGCGCACCAGCGAAGGCTGGTCGTTTAGAAATTCCATGGTGAAAGCCTCGCCCTTGCTATTCCTCAGCGCGCCATCACGGTAGGTCCAGCCTGCCTCGCGCAGCAGCACTTGGGCCTGGCGAAGGTTTTCCCTCAGGCTGCCCGGTGGCGTGGTCGTCGGCGAGACCGGCACCACACCAAAGACCCCGGGCTTGAGTTGGGCGCGCAAGGGCTCCAGCAGGGCCAGTTCATCCGGCTTGGGCAGGCCTTCGGCATGAAACTCGCTGTTGGGAAAGTAGCCGTTCACGCGCTTGTACAGGCCGTAGAACATTTGCCGGTTCATCCATTCGAAATCCATCGCCAGCCCAATGGCGCGCCGTACCCGAACATCCTGAAACTTTGGGTTTCGCAGATTGAACACATAACCCTGGAAATCGCCGGGGTTGCGGTTTTCAAAGGCGCGCTTGACCAGTTCGCCTGACGTGAACGCCTTGCCGGTGTACTGCCGTGCCCAGTTGCGCGAAATGAATTCGCGCAGGAAATCGAATTCGCCGGCTTTCAGCCCCTCAAAGCGCGAGGTTTCGTCCAGGTAGATCTTGAAGCTGACGCGGTCGAAGTTGAACTGACCTTTTCGGCTGGGCAAGTCGGTACCCCAGTAAGCCGGGTCGCGCACATAGGTGATGTCGCGGCCCATGGCGGGGTTGGCGATCTTGTATGGCCCCGAGCCGATGGGAATGTCGGACACGATCTTGTCGAAGGGCTTGGCCTGGCCATCGACCTTGCCCCAGTCGCGGCTGAACACCGGCATGCCGCCCACCACCAGCGGCAGTTCCGGGTTGGGCGTCAGAAAGTCAAACCGCACCACCCGCTCGGACACCGCACTAACGCCTTTCACTTCCGCATAAATCGTGCGGTACTGCGGCGCGGCCAGTTTGCTGGTGAGCTGGGTGAAGGAATGCAGCACATCGGCCGCCAGCACCGGCGTGCCGTTGTGAAAGCGGGCCTTGTCATTCAGGTGGAACGTCACCGAAAGTTTGTCGGGCGCGACCGCCACGTCGTCTGCCAGCAGTCCGTAAGCCGTGGTCGGTTCTTCTGAATTACCCGTCAGCAGGCTTTCGATCAGCAAGATCCCCAGCCCGTACGGCGCTGTCCCGCGCAGGGTGAAGGGGTTGAACTTGTCGAAATTGGTCGGCCGGGTCGGCGGCACCATGCGGATTTCGCCGCCTTTGGGCGCTACCGGGTTCACATAGTCGAAATGTGTGAAGCCTGCCGGGTACTTGATGTCGCCAAACTGCGCGTAGGCATGGGCGGCCCGGCTTTGCGGGGCAAGGCCTGCCGCGCAGACCATAACCAGGGCCCGTAAAAAAATCAAATCCCGCATGCGACAATTCTGCACTACTTAAGTCGGCCAATTTTTTGCAGCCTGCGCAGACGCGAAACGCCAGCCTGCGCAACACTGCGGCCAAACCATACGCACACACTGGAGCATAAAAATGGGTTTTCTTGCTGGCAAAAAACTGTTGATCACGGGCGTGTTGTCCACCCGGTCCATCGCCTACGGCATTGCCAAGGCCTGCCACGCACAGGGCGCCGAACTGGCGTTCAGTTACGTGGGCGAGCGTTTCAAGGACCGCATCACCGAATTTGCGGCTGACTTTGACTCCACCCTGATCTTTGACTGCGATGTTGGTTCTGACGAGCAGATCGACAAGCTGTTTGCCGACCTGACCAAGACCTGGCCGACCTTTGACGGCTTTGTCCACAGCATTGGCTACGCGCCCCGCGAAGCGATTGCCGGCGATTTCCTCGACGGTCTGTCGCGCGAGAACTTCCGCATTGCGCACGACATCAGCGCCTACAGCTTTCCGGCCATGACCAAGGCGGCCCTGCCCTACCTGAACCCGAAATCGGCCGTGTTGACGCTGACTTACCTGGGCGCAGACCGCATCATTCCGCACTACAACACCATGGGCCTGGCCAAAGCCAGCCTGGAAGCATCGGTGCGCTACCTGGCCGAAT
>JBBSRS010000459.1:0-2706 GCA_038242795.1 Burkholderiales bacterium | reverse complement strand
CTCAACCGCCGTGTGCGCCCAAGCATCCGGCTTGACTGAATCGTTGTTACTAGATTTTTTTGACTTCTCAGTCTGCACAAACGCCTCAACGAGCGCCAGAAGCAGCCGCCCATTGATGGCTTCATGAAAGACAAAACTATGAAAAAAACTGATACCTCTCTTGTCGTTTCAGACTCGAAAATTCTGGGAGGCGCTGTGATCAGCGGTGTCACCAATGGCCTGATCAACGGCGCGATCCAGTGGTATCTGCTCAAAGGCCGCGCATCGATCCCGCTCTCGGTGGACGGCATCACGAATGACGAGCAGACCGTGTTGGCCACGGCGGTTCCGTTGGCCGTCAGCCTCGCCATGATTCTGACCGTAGTGGCGTACCTGACCTTGAAGGCCCCGAAGCGGCGTTTCCTGCCGGGCGTGCTGTGGCTCACGATCAAACACGGCGTGTTCGCCTTCGGCTTGATCGTCGCGGGCGCCGGGACATGGCAGAGACGGATGGGTCCGGTCGACGTCTCGCTCGGAGCGGCCGTCATTGTCCTGGGGGTTATCGCTGGCATCGTCGGCGGACTGGTCAATTACATGACCATTCACGCCAGCCTTTTGCGCGAGTGATGATGCAGCGCCTACAAGGCTTTTGCAAGGGCGCGATGGCTTGGCGGAGCGACCGCCCCAAGCGCCATTTGGGCCCTGGCACCCAGTTCGATTGCGCTGGTATTTTTTGTATCCCCATTAGGAGTAGACGATGAAATTCAATGCCGAAGCTCTTGGACAACAGCCTTTGGCGCACTTGCGCAAAGAATGGGGATGGATCGCGCTGCGCGGAGTGTCCGCGCTGATTTTCGGGGTGCTGGCCCTGGCGCTGCCAGGCGTCACGCTCACCTTGCTGGTCATTGTCTGGGGTGCCTACGTGCTGCTGGACGGCGTGCTGGCACTGGCCGCCGGACTGCGCATACGCGACAACGGCAAGCCGCTGTGGTCGCTGATCTTCGTCGGCGTGTTGGGCATCGGAGTGGGCATTGCCACGTTTTTTTGGCCTGGCCTGACGGCACTCACGCTGATCCTCATCATCGGCAGCTGGGCCATTGCCATCGGCCTGCTGCAGATCGTTGCGGCCATGCGTTTGCGCAAGCATGTTCATGGTGAATGGCTGCACGCGCTGTCGGGCCTGTTGTCCGTCATTTTCGGTCTGGCCGTGGTGGGGTGGCCAGGCGCCGGTGCCATTGCGCTGACGTGGCTGATCGGCTGGTTTGCGATTGTTTTCGGGGTGCTATTGATGGCCATGGCTTTCAAACTGCGCAGCGGCCGCCCTCGCTGATGACCGAGATCGGTACGGGCGCCTCTGCCTAGGCGCCACCTTTTTTCTTCAATATGAACTCCTTTGAAAGGAACCTAACTGTGTACAACCCAGCTCACTTCAAACTCGACAACCAGGTCGCCGTCATCACCGGTGCAGGCGCCGGCATTGGCCGTGCCATTGCCGAAACCTTTGCCGCCGCCGGTGCGGCCGTCGTGGTCAGTGATCTTGACATCGCTACCGCGACGGCGGTTGCCCAAGGCATTACGGCCCAGGGCGGCAAGGCCGCAGCGGTTGCCTGCGACGTGACCCGTGAAGAGGATCTGGCGCAGCTGATTGCGCAAACGGTGCAACGCTTTGGCAAGCTGACCCTTGTGGTCAGCAACGCGGCCGGTGGCGGTCCCAAGCCTTTTGACATGCCGATGGCAGACTTTCGGCGTGCGTTTGATCTGAACGTGTTCTCGTTATTCCAGCTCGCACAGCTGGCGGCGCCCGAGATGGAGAAGGCCGGCGGCGGCGCCATACTGGCCATCACCTCGATGGCAGGGGAAAACAAAAACAAGCGCATGGCCGCCTATGGGGCGTCAAAGGCCGCCACCAACCACCTGATTCGCAACATTGCGTTTGACCTCGGGCCGAAGGGCATCCGCGTCAACGGTATTGCGCCGGGCGCGACGCGCACCGACGCGCTTGAATCGGTGCTGACTGACGATATTTTGAAAACCATGTTGATGCACACGCCCATCCATCGCCTGGGAGAGGCGCAGGACATGGCCAACGCCGCGCTGTTCCTGTGTTCACCCGCCGCCAGCTGGGTCAGCGGACAAATTCTCACGGTGTCGGGCGGCGGTGTGCAAGAACTCGACTGAAACCCCACAATGCTGCCAACGCGTTTGCTCGCCAGGCAAGCGCCTGGAAGGCTGCGCAGCACCAGCCAAAAATCAGCAAGACGCTGCCCGAACGCGGCGGCAATCGACCCAGACCGAAGGAAAGCACGATGAAAAAACTGTTCGCACCGGCATTGGCCGTCGCCCTCACTGCAGCAACCGCTGCCATGGCCCAAGCGCCCGCACCGCTGTCCGCCCAGGCATCCAACCCTCAAGGCATGGGCTGGATGCAGGGCTGTCCGCCGCCTGCCGGCAAGGCCATCCGTTTCACCGACCCGGATTATTTTGCATTTCCCAAACTGCGCTGGACCGTCTGCAACTTTCGCCAGCTGATGCCGAGCGTCGGTGTGAACAACGGCGTCAAGGGCGCCAGCAAGTTGCCTGCCGCGCTCAATTCCTCGCTTGACCAAGTCAGCTTCACGCCGCTGGGTTCCGACAAAAAAATGAGCTGGAATGACGCGTTCGATGTCAACTACACCGACGGCGTGATCGTGCTGCACCACGGCCGCGTGGTGTATGAGCGTTACGCCG
>JBBSRS010000458.1:0-2732 GCA_038242795.1 Burkholderiales bacterium | reverse complement strand
GCAGGATCGCCTGGAACTTGCGGTCACGCCCCTGCTTGGCACTGCCGCCGGCGGAGTCGCCCTCGACGATGTAGATCTCGCACAGCGCCGGGTCTTTTTCCTGGCAGTCGGCCAGCTTGCCCGGCAGGCCCATGCCGTCAAGCACGCCTTTGCGCCGTGTCATGTCGCGTGCCTTGCGGGCGGCTTCTCTAGCCCGGGCGGCCTCGATGATCTTGCCAACGATGATTTTGGCGTCGTTGGGGCGTTCCTGCAGGTAGTCATACAGCAGCTTGCTGACGATGTCCTCGACCGGGCCGCGCACTTCGCTGGACACCAGCTTGTCCTTGGTCTGGCTGGAGAATTTCGGCTCGGGCACCTTGACGCTGAGCACGCAGCACAGGCCTTCGCGCATGTCGTCGCCGGTAACCTCGACCTTGGCTTTTTTGGCCAGTTCGCTGTCGTCGATGTACTTGTTGATCACCCGCGTCATCGCGGCGCGCAGACCGGTCAGGTGGGTGCCGCCGTCGCGCTGTGGGATGTTGTTGGTGAAACACAGCACCTGCTCGCTGTAGCCGCTGTTCCACTGCATCGCCACTTCAACGCCGATATTCGTGCCCTGGTCGCTCTGGCGGTCGCCCATGGCGGCAAAGACATTCGGGTGCAGGACGGTTTTTCCCTTGTTGATGAAGGCGACAAAACCCTTGACGCCATTGGCGCCGGCAAAGTCGTCTTCCTTGCCGGTGCGCTCGTCTTTCAGGCGAATGCGCACGCCGTTGTTCAGGAAACTCAGCTCGCGCAGCCGCTTACTCAGGATTTCGTAATGGAAATCGCTGTTTTCCTTGAAGATGTCGGTGTCGGGCAGGAAATGGACTTCGGTGCCGCGCTTGTCGGTCGGCCCCATCACCTTCATCGGCGACACCTCGACACCGTTAAGCGATTCGATGATGCGGTTTTGCACAAAGCCCCTGGAGAACTCCATGACATGCACCTTGCCGTCACGGCGAATCGTCAGCCGCAGCATTTTCGACAAGGCATTGACGCAACTCACGCCGACGCCATGCAGACCGCCCGAGACCTTGTAGCTGTTCTGGTTGAACTTGCCGCCGGCATGCAGCTCGGTCAGGGAAATTTCGGCCGCCGAACGCTTGGGCTCGTGCTTGTCGTCCATCTTGATGCCGGTCGGAATCCCCCGGCCGTTGTCCACCACACTGATCGAGTTGTCGGTGTGGATGGTCACCAGGATGTCATCGCAATGGCCCGCCAGTGACTCGTCGATGGAGTTGTCCACCACCTCGAACACCAGGTGGTGCAAGCCGGTGCCGTCCGAGGTGTCGCCGATGTACATGCCGGGCCGCTTGCGCACAGCTTCCAGGCCTTCGAGGATCTGGATCGAGCCTTCACCGTACGCTTCGGACGCGCCAGCCTGGTTGGTGTCAATCCTGGGCTGGAAATTCGAGCTTCCTTCGCCCGCCAACCCGTCAGAGACGTGGACTTGATCGGCTTCGTTCAGTTTGTTTTCTTCAGTCATGGCCAGCAGTTCCCAATTTTTTCAATCTCTTGAATGACCAAACCCGCGAGGCGTCGCGGGTCTGTCTTTCGCTTCAGGCGTCTTGCGCTTCCAATGGCCTCAAATGCGCATCGGCATCACGACGTATTTGAAGGCGGCGTTGTCCGGAATGGTGAGCAGGGCCGAACTGTTGGAGTCGGACAGTTCAATTTTCACCATGTCCTGGTTCATGTTGTTCAGGGCATCGATCAGGTAGGTCACGTTGAAGCCGATCTCGATCGAGTCGCCCCCGTAGTCGATGTCGAGTTCATCAACGGCTTCTTCCTGCTCGGCATTGTTCGACGCCACGCGCAGCGTGCCGGGCTCGATGTTCAACCGCACGCCCTTGAATTTTTCACTGGTCAGGATCGCGGTGCGTTGCAGGCTGGCCAGCAATGGTGCGCGGCCCAGCGTGATGATGTTTTTGTGGTTTTTCGGAATGACGCGGTTGTAGTCGGGGAACTTGCCTTCGACCAGCTTGGTGACAAACTCCATGCCTTCAAAACTGAACTTGGCCTGGTTGCCGGCAAACTGCATCTCGATCGCGCCTTCCTTGTCGTTGAGCAGGCGCTGCATTTCCAGCACCGTCTTGCGCGGCAGGATCACTTCCTGCTTGGGCACTTCCACATCGAGCGTCGCCGACGAAAACGCCAGCCGGTGGCCATCGGTGGCGACCAAACTCAGCTGCTTGCCTTCGGCGACAAACAAGATGCCGTTGAGGTAGTAGCGGATGTCATGCACCGCCATGGCGAACGACACCTGGTTCAGCAGTTCCTTGAGCACCTTTTGCGGCACCGAGAACACCGGGCCGAAGCTGGCGGCTTCCTGCACCAGCGGAAAGTCCTCGGCGGGCAGGGTCTGCAGCGTGAAACGGCTTTTCCCGCCTTTGAGAATCAGCTTGTTCTGGCTGGATTCGAGCGACACCGTCTGGTCGTTGGGCATGGAGCGCAGCACATCGATCAGCTTGCGGGCCCCCATGGTGGTGGTGAAGTCACCGTCATCGCCGCCCAGTTCGGCGGTGGTGCGAATCTGGATTTCCAGGTCGCTGGTCGTGAGCTGCAGCTGCGCACCCGTCTTGCGGATCAGCACATTGGCCAGGATGGGCAAGGTGTGCCTGCGTTCCACGATGCCGGCGACCGATTGCAGGACGCCTAAAAACTTGTCTTGGGTGGCTTTCAGAACGATCATGTTTTCCTCTGTCTTATGT
>JBBSRS010000457.1:0-2742 GCA_038242795.1 Burkholderiales bacterium | reverse complement strand
TCCCCTCGCAAGGCGGGTGCTGGGCTCCTGGGTGGCAGCGATTGCGTTACTGCTCGGTGCCTTGGCACTGGTGGCCAAAAACGCCTGAGGCAGCGCCGGATCAAACATCGACGAAAAAACAGGCGCATGTTGGCCAGCGGCCAAAATACACACCCCGGATTACTTGAGGCCAGGCACATGAACCCGACACAGCACGACCCAAACGCAGCAATTGCGCCCCCATTGCCCACACACGCCGCACAGCGTCCGGCGCACCTTCTTTCGCTGACATTCCACGGCCTGGCGCCTGGGCCCCGGCTGCTGGTGCTGGGCGCCGTGCATGGCAACGAGGTGTGCGGCGCGCAGGCCATCACGGCGCTGATCGCGGAATTTACCAGCGGCGCACGCGCCATCGAACGCGGCGCCGTCACCTTTGTACCCGTCACCAATCCGCTGGCCTACCAGCTGAAGCAACGCACCGGCGAGCGCAACCTCAACCGCAACATGGCGCCCAGCGCGATTCCGCAGGATTTCGAGGACCGCATCGCCAATGTGCTGTGCCCGCTGCTGGACGCGCACGACGTGCTGCTCGACCTGCATTCCTTTCACACCGGCGGCGCGCCCTTCGTGATGGTCGGTCCGGCCGACAACCGGGGCGAGCTGGAGCCCTTTGCCCACGCCGCCGAGGAAATGCAGCTGGCCCTGCACACCGGGCCGTTCCGCGTCGTCGAAGGCTGGCTGGAAACCTATGCACGCGGTGTGCAACGGCGCGCCGCAGCGCCGGCCACCGACGCCAGCCGCCGCGCGCAAACCCTGGTGACCGACACCAACTACGGCGTCGGCACCACCGAATACATGCGCGCACGCGGCGGTTACGGCGTCACCCTGGAATGCGGCCAGCACGACGACCCGCAAGCGGTCGGGGTGGCGCGCCACGCGATCCTGCAAACGCTGGCGCTGCTGGGCCTGTCGCCGATCCCCTTGGTCGCCGAGCCGGTGGAACGCGAAATATTAAGGCTGGTGGACGTGACCGACCGCGAAGACGCAGCCGACACCTTCAGCCGGGAGTGGCGAAGTTTTGACGCCGTCAGCGCCAGTGAAGTGATTGGCATTCGGCACAGCGGCAAGGCCGTGAAAGCACCGCAAGACGGCTTCGTGGTCTTTCCCAACCCCCGCGCCGAAGTCGGCCAGGAATGGTTTTACTTCGCCCAGCGAAGGCCTTGAAACCAGCAGGCTTGCCCGCCATTTGCTACTTTTTTTGTAGCTAATCAGACATGCGTGATATGCGCAAAAGGCACTTTCGACTCTGAATTTAGTCTCCGCAGCACTTCCCCACCCCGTTCTGGCTGGGCCTGTGATGACCGGGAAAAGCGGGATCAGGGCCGCGCGCTGTTTGAGCGAAACGCAGTGAAGCGAGTTTGCGCGGACCCCCGCTTTTCCCGGGCAACGCAGGTTGCCCGAAGCGAAGCGCAGGGACCCGGACAGCCGGGTCGCCTTTCTTTGCTTACTTTCTTTGGCGAAGCAAAGAAAGCAAGTCGCCCGCCGGGCAAGACCGGCCAGCAAAACCAAGACAAGAACATCAAGCCATCAACAACCAACAGCCGGCTTATAGACCATCGATAACGCCCAGCCTCAGCCCTTCACCCGGTCCGCAAACGTCTTGCGAAATTTCTCCACCTTGGGCCCAACGACAAACGCGCAATACCCCTGGTTCGGGTTGTTCTCGAAATAGTCCTGGTGGTAGTCCTCGGCGGGCCAGTAATCGGCCAGCGGCAGCACTTCCGTGACGATGGGCTTGCCAAAGGTCTTGTCCTGGCTGGCTTCCCGGATGAAGTCGTCGATCACCTCTTTTTGCTCGGGCGTTTCGTAGTAAATGCTGCTGCGGTACTGCGTGCCCGCGTCATTGCCCTGGCGGTTCAGGCTGGTCGGGTCGTGGATGACAAAGAAGATTTCGAGGATGTCGCGCAGCGTGATTTCGGCCGGGTCAAACGTCAGCTTGACGACCTCGTTGCAGCCGGTGCGGCCGGTGCAGACGGCTTCATAGGTGGGCCGGGCCGCCTGGCCGTTGCTGTAGCCCGACTCCACGTCGGTGACGCCGCGCACCTTGACATAAACCGCCTCGGTACACCAGAAACAGCCGCCGCCCAAAGTAATGGTTTGTGATTCGCTCATGAGTAGGGTTTCCTTTTTTGACCAATCACTTTAGCCGCTTGGCCGCGCACTTGCATCGCGCACGGCTTGTATGAACAAGGCCCGTGCGGGATTGTCACGGGCGGTTTTCCACAGGCAATGGGTGTCGTAGGGCGTGGTGGCGCGGTCCAGCGGCACGAAAACCGTACCGGCCATGGCCGAGCGGCCGAGTGCCGCCGGCACCAGCGCCACGCCCATGCCCTGGGACACCAGCGACACCACGCTCAGCCAGTGGCGCAGCTCGTAACGAATCTCGGGATGAAAACCGGCCTTGATGCAGATGCCCAGGATGCGCTCATGGTAGTCAGGCGACACCGCGCGCGACACCACGGCAAAGGGCTCGCCCTGCAGCGCCTTGAGCGACAGCGTGGCCTGCTGCGCCAGCCGGTGGCTGGCAGGCAGGCAGCCGACCAGTGCCTGGCTGGACACCAGGATTTGCGACAGCTCGGGGGGCACGCGGGTGGTGTGGACAAAGCCGATGTCGAGCCTGTCATGCGCCAGCTCGATCAGTTGCTCGATTGAACTGAGTACCTTGAGCATCAGCCGCAGCAGCGGATGCTGCGCCAGAACACG
>JBBSRS010000456.1:0-2751 GCA_038242795.1 Burkholderiales bacterium | reverse complement strand
TGAAAAAACGGGTTGACGATGAGGTAACGGTCGCCCGCCTGCAGCCCGACCACCTGGCTCCAGGTGCTAAAGGCGCGGATCGTCGGGCCATTCGCCGACATCACGCCCTTGGGCCGGCCGGTGGTGCCCGAAGTGAACATCAAATCGGCGGTGCTGTCGGCGCTGAGCGCCTGCTCGCGCGCCAGCACTTCGGACGGCGCAAGCAAACAGCCCTGGCCCATGAAGTAGCTCCAGCTCATGTCGCCGGGCTGATCGGGATTGGACGTGAAGCCGTCGCGCAGCACCACGATGTTCTGCAACGTGGCCGGGCGCTGGCCCGCCAGCAACGCCGGGTAGTACTGGCCCAGAAAGTCGCCAATGCAAAACAGCAGCTTGGTGCCGCTGCGCGCCAGGATGTCGGCCGCTTCGCCGCCTTTCATGCGGGTGTTCAGCGGCACCAGCACTGCGCCGGCCGCATGCGTGCCGCAAGCGGCCAGAATCCACTCGTGCAGATTGGGCGCCCAGACGGCCACGCGGTCGCCGGCCTGCACGCCCAGCGCAATCAGCGAGCGCGCCACCGCCTGGCTGCGCACCAGCAAATCGGCGTAGCTGATGGTCACCGCGCCGTCAACGATGGCTGCTTGCGCTGCAAACCTGGCCGCCGAGTGGCGAACCAGCGCCGGCAGGGTTTGGGGCAAGTCGGGTGCGAGCGCCCAGGACGACGACTCGGAAACAGCGCGGACAGGCGCTTCAAAAAGCAGGCTCATGGGGGGTTTACTCCGGAAATTTGATGCGTAGCCGCTCGCTGGTCGGCACGGCCTGGCAAGCCAGCGTCCAAGCCTTGGCAAGGTCTTTTTTGTCAAGCACGTCGTTGTGCCGCAGGTGCACGCTGCCTTCAATGACCTGGCACATGCACGAGGCGCACATGCCGGCCTGGCAGGAAAACGGCGCGTTCAGGCCGGCCTTGAGGGCGGCTTCGAGCAGCGTTTCGTTGCCGCTGCAATGCAGCGTGTGGGTTTCGCCATTGAGCAGCACCTCGACCACGGCTTGGTCCACGGCACCCGGCAGCGGCGGCGCGGCTTGCGCCACGGCGTTGGCAGCGGCCAGGGTTTCCTCATCGGGCAGCGAGGCAAAGCGTTCGACATGGATGCGGTCGGACGGCATTTCAATCGCCTGCAGCGCCGCCACGGCGGCATCCATGTAAGGGCCGGGGCCGCAGATGAAGGCCTGCGCGGCGCAATGGTGCCGCGCCAGCTCGGCCAGTTGTGCCACCGACGGCACGCCCTGCACCGAGTCCAGCCAGTGGATCACGCTGAGCCGCGCCGGGTAGGCTTCGGCCAGCGCCTTGAGCTCGTTCTTGAAGATGACGGATTTTTCGTCGCGGTTGGCGTAAAGCAGCGTGATCCGGCCGCTGCCTTTGGACAGCACCGAACGCAGGATGGCAAACACCGGCGTGATGCCGCTGCCGCCGGCCAGCAGCAGGAAATCGCCATCGAGCGTGCGCGGATAGAACACGCCCGACGGCGGCAGCACCTCGACGGTGTCACCGGCGCGAAGGTGGTCGCACACCCAGTTCGAGCCGCGCCCATCCCGGACGCGCTTGACGGTGACGCGCGGCGCGTCGTCCACGCCGGGCGCGCTCGACATCGAGTAGCAGCGCGGCACATGGCGGCCGTCAATGGCGAGGCGCAGCGTCAGGAACTGGCCCGGCTGGTAGGCGAAAGCGTCGGCCAGCGCGGGCGGCACGTCAAACACCAGCGACTTGGTGTCGTGCGTTTCATCGACCACCGCGCGCACGCGCAGCGCATGGTATCGGCTCATGGGGAACTCCTTTTCAGCAGGCACTCATGCACTATAAAAATAATAGCTGCCTGCGCACGACTGACGTGCGCAAAAGGCGTATTTGGCACTAAAAACAAGGTGGGCGCGCTCACAATCCCATGCCCAGAATGGCGCTGTCGGCGCGAATCTCGGCACCGCTGATGGCCTGCGAATCATCGGACGCCAAGAACAGCAAGACCTTGGCGATGTGCTCGGGCATGCAGGCGCGGCCCTTGGGGTTCTTTTGGGCGTCGAACAGCAAAAACTTGGCCGGCACACCGGGAGCCGAGGCCTGCATCATCGGCGTGTAGATGCCGTCGGGGTGCAGCGAATTGACGCGCACCGGCAGGCCGTTGTTGCGGCAATACAGCGCGGTGGCGCGGGTCAGCGCGCCCACCGCCGCCTTGCTGGCGCTGTAGCCGGCATAGCCCTCAATAGGCAGCCACGACGACACCGACGCCATGTTGACAATCGAGCCGCCGCGCTCTTTCATGGCCGCGACGCCCTGCTGGCAGCCGATAAAGCACGAGTCGGCGTTGACCTGCATGAGCTGGCGAAACTGCGCCAGCGTGGCGGTGGCGATGCTGCCGGCAATCAAGATGCCGGCGTTGTTGATCAAAATATCGAGCGGGCCAAAGCGCTGCTGCACACTGGCGATGGCGGCGCTCCAGTCAGCTTCGCTGGCCACGTCGTGGCGCACGAACAGCGCGCGCTCACCGCATTCGTCGGCCAGGGCCTGGCCGGCCTCCACGCTGATGTCGCTGATGGCCACAAAAGCGCCCTCTTGCAGCAGCAGCTTGACGGTTTCGCGGCCCACGCCGCTGGCACCGCCGGTGACCAGCGCCACCTTGTCTTGTACTCGTCCCATGTCGTTTCCTTTTTTTATGCAGCCGTGGCGGCGCGCCCGGCGCGCCGGCCTGAAAACACACCGTCGGCCAGCGACAGGCCGCT
>JBBSRS010000455.1:0-2751 GCA_038242795.1 Burkholderiales bacterium | reverse complement strand
TTTTCGCCATGGTGGCGGTCAGCCGGTAGCCCGCGCCCCGCACGGTTTCAACCATCGCGCCAGCGGGTCCCAGGGCTTCGCGCAGGCGCTTGACATGGACATCGACCGTGCGCTCCTCGATGAACACCTGGTCGCCCCAGACCTTGTCGAGCAGGCTGGCGCGGCTGTGAACCCGCTCCGGATGCTTCATCAGGTGGTGCAGCAGCTTGAACTCGGTCGGACCCAGCTTGAGCTCCTGGCTTTGCCAGGCGATGCGGTGCGTGGCGGCGTCCAGCACCAGCGCGCCCAGCGTCACGCGGTCGCCTGACGCCTCGGGCGTACGGCGGCGCAGCACAGCGCGAATGCGGGCCAGCAGTTCCTGCGTCGAAAAAGGCTTGGTGATGTAGTCGTCGGCACCGGCATCGAGTCCGGCCACCTTGTCAGGCTCATCACCGCGCGCTGTCAGCATCAGGATGGGAATGCCTTTGGTGCGCTCTTGCTTGCGCCAGTGGCGCGCCAGGCTCAGGCCGCTCTGGCCGGGCAGCATCCAGTCAAGCAGGATCACATCGGGCAACTCGGCGTCGAGTTCGCGCTGGGCCGCTACGCTGTCGTAGGCCAGCACCGGCGTGAAGCCGCCATGCCTGAGGTTCACTTCAATCAGTTCGGCAATGGCCGGTTCGTCTTCGACCACCAATACGCGGGGCAGGTGTTTCATGGTTCAGGACTTGACGGCTGACTCGACCATTTCCATCGGGCTGTGCCGCACATCGGCTCCCTTGACGATGTAGATGATGAATTCGGCAATGTTCTTGGCATGGTCGCCCACACGCTCGATGGCCTTGGCAATGAACAACAGGTCCAGGCTGGCCGAAATGGTGCGCGGGTCTTCCATCATGTAGGTGATGAGCTTGCGCACGAAACCATCGAACTCGGCATCGATCAGGTCGTCTTCTTTCAAAATGGACAGGGCAGCCGCCGTATCCAGCCGGGCAAACGCATCCAGCGCCTTGCGCAGCAACCCCGAGGCCAGGTCGGCCGCAACGCGCAAATCCGACGACGGCAGCGTGCGCGACGCGCCGTTGTGCATGATGGACTTGACCATGCGCGCGATCTTGGCGGCCTCGTCGCCGGCGCGTTCCAGGTTGGCGGTGGTTTTGGAAATCGCGATCAGCAGGCGCAAGTCGCGCGCCGTCGGCTGGCGCCGGGCAATGATCGAAGACAGCTCGCGGTCAATATCCAGCTCCATGGTATTCACGCGGAGCTCGGTCTCGATGACCTGGTTGGCGCATTCGGCGCTGTACTGCGACAGCGCATGAATCGCCAGCCGCAGCTGCGACTCGACGAGACCGCCGAGTTCCATCACGCGGGACGAGACGCCATTGAGTTCGCTGTCGAACTGGGTGGATAGATGTTTGTCAGCCATGATGCAGCTCCCGTGGATGTGGTTCAGCCAAAACGGCCGGTGATGTAGTCTTCGGTTTCCTGGCGCTTTGGCTTGAAGAAGATGTCTTCGGTGACGCCGAACTCCACCAGGTCGCCCAGGTACATGTAGGCGGTGTAGTCGCTGCAGCGCGCCGCCTGCTGCATGTTGTGCGTCACGATGACCACGGTGTAGTCGTTTTTCAGCTCGGAAATCAACTCTTCGATCTTTGCAGTGGAAATCGGGTCCAGCGCCGAACACGGCTCGTCAAGCAGCAGCACTTCGGGCTTGATGGCAATGCCCCGGGCAATGCACAGCCGCTGCTGCTGCCCGCCCGACAGGCTGGAGCCGCTCTGGTTGAGCTTGTCCTTGACCTCGGTCCACAGCGCCGCCTTGCGCAAGGCCCATTCGACCCGCTCGTCCATGTCGGCCGAGTTCAGGCTTTCAAACAGCTTCACGCCAAAGGCGATGTTGTCGTAGATCGACATCGGGAACGGCGTGGGTTTCTGGAACACCATGCCGACCTTGGCGCGCAGCAGCGCCACGTCTTCCTTCGAGCTGAGCAGGTTGGTGCCGTCCAGCAGCACTTCGCCCTGCGCACGCTGCTCGGGGTAAAGCGCATACATCCGGTTCAAGACCCGCAACAAGGTCGATTTGCCGCAGCCCGAAGGGCCGATAAAGGCGGTGACCTTGTGCTCGGGAATTTCCAGGTTGATATTTTTCAGGGCATGAAACTTGCCATAGTAAAAATTCAGGTTCTTGACTGAAATTTTCGATTTTTCGCGGATTGCGCTCAGGGTTTCCATTATTTGCCTTGTCTTGTGGAGCTTGGGTGGGCTGGGTGAAGACCCGTCGGGGCTTCGCCTTGGGCTCAATTTTCTTGGTCTGCTCAGTCTTTTTTGCGCGTGAGCACGCGTGCCAGGATGTTCAGGCCCAGCACCGCCATCGTGATGACGAAAACACCGGCCCAGGCCAGTTTCTGCCAGTTTTCATACGGGCTCATGGCGAACTTGAAAATCGTCACCGGCAGGCTGGCCATTGGCTCGCTGAGATTCGAGGTCCAGAACTGGTTGCTCAGCGCGGTGAACAGCAGCGGCGCGGTTTCGCCGGCAATGCGCGCCACGGCCAGCAAAATGCCCGTGACCACGCCTGCCCGGGCCGCACGCAAGGTGATCTGGGTGATCACTTTCCACTTCGGCGCGCCCAGTGCATAGGCGGCTTCACGCAGGCCCGGCGGAATCAGCTGCAGCATGTTCTCGGTGGTGCGGATCACCACCGGAATCACGATCAGCGCCAGCGCGACAACGCCGGCCCAGCCTGAAAAGGAATGAAAGCGCGACACCACCACCGTG
>JBBSRS010000454.1:0-2764 GCA_038242795.1 Burkholderiales bacterium | reverse complement strand
TTCTGGGGTATGGCCACAAGCTCAGTTTTGGCATGGTGGCCCGTGCCGCGCTGGATGCGCGCAAGGCCCCAGCCACGGCGCAGCAGGCGGCCATCGACGTGGTGCGCTACGACCAGCAGGGTTGCTAGTCGCCGCAGCTGTTTTATGTCGAGCGCGGCGGCAAGGTGTCGCCGCAGGCCTTCGCGCACTACCTGGGGCAAGCCATTGCCAGCCTTGAGCCCCGGTTTCCGCGCCGCACGCTGCCGCTGAACGAGGCCAGCGAGGTGGCGCGATGGAACCAGGCGCAGGAGCTGCGGCTGATGACGCAGCCCGGCGCCAGCCTGATGGGCGAGCTGGATGCGCCCTGGCGCGTGGCCTATGCCGACCAGTTGCAAGGGTTGGAGCCCAGCGCGCTGAACCGCACCGTGCTGGTGGTGGCGGTAGACGACCTGGCGCAGGTGCTTCCCGAGATTGCCCGCAGCCGTGTCTATTTGCAGACCGTGGGGCTGGCCGCTGCGCCTGCCGAGCTGTTTGTGCTGGCCGAACAACTGGGGCAGGCGGGCGTGACCCGAATCTGCGCGCTGGGCAGCATGACCTCGCCCGAAGCCGGTTGGCACCATGACGGACGCTTCAATCTGCTGGACCTGGTCCAAGTGGTCGAGATTGAACAATCGGCTGAACTCGCCGCTGAAGGCTTTGCGCCCTATGTCGATTAACGCCGCGCGCCAAACACGCCAGCACCCGCCATGAGTTTTCTGGACATGGCGCAGGTGAGCTACACCTACCCGGGCTGGCCGGCCGTGGTCGACCGGGTGGACTGGCGCATCGCGCAGGGCGAGTTTCATTGCCTGGTCGGCCGCAGCGGCTGCGGCAAGACCACGCTGCTCAAACTAGCTGCCGGCCTGCTGCAGCCGAGTGCCGGGGTGATCCGCCTGCAGGGCGTGCCGCACACCCGGCCCGGTCACGAGCTGGGCTTTGTCTTTCAGTCGCCGACGCTGCTGGAGTGGCGCACCGTGCTCGACAACGTGCTGCTGCCGCTGTCGCGGCGCCATCCGGCCACGCCGCAGGATATGGCCAGGGCTCGCGAACTGTTGTCGTTGATGGGCTTGCTGGACTTGCAAAACCATTACCCGCGCCATCTGTCAGGCGGCCAGCAAAGCCGGGTGGCCATTGCCCGCGCGCTGGTCGGCGAGCCCGCCATGCTGCTGCTCGACGAGCCGTTTGCCGCGCTCGACGCCATCACCCGAGAAGACCTGCAGGACGACCTGCTGGCGCTGTGCCGCCTGCGCCAGACTACGGTGTTTTTCGTCACCCAGGACATCCGCGAAGCGGTGTATCTGGCCGACCGGGTGGCCGTGATGGCGGGCGGGCGCATCTGCCAGGACCTGCAGGTGGCGCTGCCCCGGCCGCGCGGGCGCGACCTGCGCTACAGCCCGGCCTTCAATGCGCTGTGCGCGCAGATTCGGGCGGGCATGGATGGTGGCGAGGCTGCCGCATGAGCGCTCGCCGGACCCATTTTTTTGCCTGGTTGCTGTTCGCCGCCGGACTGCTGGCTTGGGAGTTTCTGGCGCGCCAGCTCAAGCTGTCGGCGCTGGTGCTGCCGCCGCCTTCGCTGGTGTTCGACGCGCTGTACAAAGGCCTGCTGTCGGGCTACTTGTGGCCGCATATCGGTCAGACGGTGCTGGAACTGGTGCTGGGGCTGGCCGCCGGTTGCGTGCTGGGTCTGGTCGGCGGCGTGGCGCTGGGCGAATCGCCCAGCCTGCGGCGATTGTTGATGCCTTATGTCATCACCAGCCAGGTCGTTCCCAAGCTGGCACTGGCGCCGTTGTTCATCGTCTGGTTCGGCTTTGGCATGACCTCGACGGTGGTGATCACGGCGCTGGTCTGCTTTTTTCCGCTGATGGAAAACACCATGACTGGCCTGGCGCAGGTGGACCGGCAGCAGCTGGAGCTGTTTCGCATGCTGGGCGCCACACGCTGGCAGACGCTGCTGCGGCTCAAGCTGCCCTCGGCGCTGCCCGGCATGCTGGGCGGCTTTCGCGTCGCCGTGGTGCTGGCGCTGGTCGGCGCCGTCGTCGGCGAGTTCATTGGCGGCAGTTCAGGCCTGGGTGCGCTCATCATTGCCTCGCAGGGCATGATGGACACGCCGCTGATGTTTGCCGTGCTGGTGCTCATCACCTTGCTCGGCCTGCTGCTGTACCAGTTGTCTGTACTGCTTGAAAAACGCCTGCTGGCGTCCCGTATCACCCCGTTCCCCAAAGAAACAACACCATGAAAAAGAGCCTGTATCATTCGCTTGCCCGTCGTTCATTCACCCGACTGGCTGCGGCTGCCACGGCTGCCACGGCTGCGGCACTGCTGGCCCTTGGCCTCGCGGGCACCGCATTCGCCGCGCCGCCTGCCAGCCTGGAAAAATTCGTCGTTGCCGGCTGGAGCAAGCCGATCACCGAAGTGACCAACTTGCTGGTCGATGAAGACAAGGGTTTTTTCAAGGCCAAAGGCATTGAGTTGCGTTACGTGCCGGGCGCGGGTGGCGGCGACGCACTGCGCAACCTGCTGACCGGGCAGGCCGACATCGCCTTCACCGACCCGGGTTCCTTTTTCTCGGCACTCGAAAAGGGTGAAAAGCTGCGCGCTATTTACGACATCTATCCGCAAAATGTCTTCAACGTGGTGTCGCTCAAGGGCAGCCACATCAACAAGCCCGCAGATCTGAAAGGCAAGAAGATTGGCGTCTACAGCCAGTCCAGCGGCACGCGACAAAACCTGCTCGTGCTGCTGCATC
>JBBSRS010000453.1:0-2768 GCA_038242795.1 Burkholderiales bacterium | reverse complement strand
TCAGCAGCATGGGCGCTTCCAGCCCGACGCGCAGGGCCTGCGCCAGATCGTCCGGGTCGGCCTGGCTCAGCGGACCGAGGTGCGAAATGACGCCGGCGTTGTTGATCAGGGTGGCGCTGCGCCAGGAGGTGCTGCCTTGTTCATGCAGCCAGCCCTCCAGCCGTGGGCCGAGTGCGCGGCTGTCGGCCAGGTCGTGGCACCACTGGACCAGCGTGCCGCCGGTTTGTTGGGCATGCTGCGCAAGCCCAGGCGATTCGCTGCGCGAGATGCACAGCAGCGTGTGGCCGGGCACGAGCAGCTGGCGCGCCATCGACAAGCCCATGCCGCGCGATGCGCCGGTCAGTATGAAAAGGTGTGGAGGGGTCATGCAACGCATGGTAGCGCCCGGCGTTCCGGGAGCCTGGCGAGAACGCCTGAACGGCTAAAAATCGGGCGGGCTTTCCAGCGACAGCAAGGCGCCGGTGGCCGGATGAACCAGGCGCAATGCGGTGGCATGCAGCAGCAGGCGCGGCGACCGGGCCTGCACCGTATCCGGTGCATACAGCGCATCGCCCAGGATCGGATGGCCCAGCGCCTGCAGGTGCACGCGCAACTGGTGCGAGCGGCCGGTGATGGGCTCCAGTTTCACGCGCGTGCAATTCGCGGCCTCGTCAAACGCCAGGCTGCGCCAGCGCGTCTGGCTGGGCTTGCCGGCGGCGTCGATGATGCGCAGCGGGCGGCGCGGCCAGTCGACCGCAATCGGCAGGTCGATCAGGCCCCAGCCGTCAGCGGTTAGTGCGGGTGCCAGTTGGCCATCGACCCGTGCCACATAGCGCTTGTGGACCTCGCGGCGCTCGAACAGCTGGCTGATGGCGCGCTGCATGGCGGCACAGCGCGCCATCAGCATCAGGCCCGAAGTGGCCATGTCCAGCCGGTGAACCACCAGCGCGTCAGGGTAAACGGATTGCACCCGGCGGCTCAGGCAGTCCTGCTTGTCCTCGCCGCGCCCGGGCACGCTGAGCAGGCCCGAGGGCTTGTTCAGCACCAGCAGGCTGTCGTCGGCATAAAGGATTTGCAAAGGCGTGTGCGCCGGCGCGCCAAGGCACGTGATGTCCCTGACAGGGTTCAAGGCTTGGGCGGGGGAAAGTTGTGAACCGGCGGGCTGGTGCGCCGGATCTCGCGCAGCATGAAAAGGTAGAGGCTTTCAACCTTCTCGCGCGCCCACGGTGTCTTGCGCAGGAATTTCAGGCTCGACGCCACGCTGGGCTCGCTGGTGAAGCAGCGGATATTGATGCGCTGGCCCAGGCCTTCCCAGCCGTAGTGCGCGGCCAGCGCGGTGACGATGGTTTCCAGCTTGACGCCGTGCAGCGGGTTGCCCGGCTGGCCGCCTGCCGGGGCAGGCCCCGGCGCAAGGGCAGCGGACGGATCAGCGGGCAGCACCATGCGCGGGCTTATTTGTTCTTCAGCTTGCCGCGCACCGGCACCTGCGTCACCACGGTCGGGCGAACCGCGTCGGGCGACACCAGCTTGGGCGGCGAGCTGTCTTTCTTGGGTTTTTTCACCATCTTGTCGTTGTGCTGCTGACCTTTGGCCATGTCGATTCTCCGTTAAGTTAATCCCTGAATTATCGGCGCAACTTCGTCCGTGGTTGGTGTGTGCGGTCAATCATTTCGGACCCTGCCATCTGCGTGGTTTTGCCGAGCTTGGTTGAGGATGGGTTGACTCAATTTTTGTAACCACTCAGCTTCCTCGAAGCTCTCCGTCATCTCTGTTGTGATTGCGGACTGAGCCTGCCCCGGGCTTGATCCGGGGATCCGCAATCCATGACCCCGTTCGGGGAGAAGTCATGGTTCCCGGGTGCTAAAACCCCGGACTTGATCCGGGGCCGGGATGGCAGAGGCTGATGTCATTGCGCTTTAAACTGAAAAGTGACCTGGGTCGTTACCAATTTTTAAGCCAAAAATGCCTTTTGCGCAATCTGAGAAGGCGTGAGCAGCTATTGAATAAATAGCAAAATAGTGTCCCAAATGATGGCTTGCGTGCGTTTGGGGGCGGGCTGGTAAGCTCCCGCCCCATGTCTTCCCCCAGTTTTGCCGAACTCCTTGGCCAGCGTGCCTTCATGCGCATGTGGTTTTCCCGGCTGTTTGGCACGACCGGCAACCAGATGCTGATGGTGGCTGTCGGCTGGCAGATGTACGCGCTGACCGGCAGCGCCTGGGACCTGGGACTGGTCGGCTTGTACCAGTTTGCACCGGCGCTGCTGCTGACGCTGGTGGCCGGGCATGTGGCCGACCGGCTGAACCGGGCGCATATCGTCGCGGCCTGTTTGCTGACACAGGGCGGTGTGGCCCTGCTGCTGGTGGCCGCCACACAGGGCTGGGGCGCGCCGGCGGGCTGGGCGTCGCGCGAGTTGCTGCTGGGCGTGTCGGTGATGCTGGGCGTGGCCCGGGCTTTCCAGATGCCGGCGCAGCAGGCGCTGACGCCGATGCTGGTGCCGGCGGTGATGCTGCCGCGCGCCATGGCCTTTAGCTCTTCCGGCATGCAGGCGGCCGTGATCAGCGGCCCGGCCCTGGGCGGCGTGATTTTTGTTGCGGGCGCCACGGCGGTGTATGCAACCTGCGCGTTTTTGTTTGCCATCGGCTGCGCACTGGTCGCGGCGGTACGCTACGACCATGTACCGCCGCCGCGCGAGCCGGTGTC
The DNA here is from genome assembly GCA_038242795.1 of Burkholderiales bacterium. Lineage (GTDB taxonomy): Bacteria > Pseudomonadota > Gammaproteobacteria > Burkholderiales > Burkholderiaceae_C > Polaromonas. The sequence goes on along the minus strand of JBBSRS010000453.1, from coordinate 89 downwards.
AATGCGCACGTTGCTGGCCGGAGCCGAATTTGTCTGGCAACGCAAGGCGCTGCTGGGCGCGGTGTCGCTGGACCTGTTCGCCGTGCTGC
>JBBSRS010000452.1:0-2784 GCA_038242795.1 Burkholderiales bacterium | reverse complement strand
CTGCTGTCGCACTGCACCACGGTCTGGCTGCAGGCCGACCCGGAAGACCATATGAAGCGGGTGCTGGCACAAGGCGACTTGCGGCCGATGGCGGCCAGCAAGCAGGCCATGGAAGACCTCAAGGGCATTCTTTCAGGCCGTGCGGCTTTCTATTCAAAGGCGCAGCATAAGGTGGACACCAGCGCCCAGAATCTGGAGTCGTCTTTTCAGGTGCTGCGCAAGACCGTTCGGGAGGCGTTGCAGTTGCCGATTTAAGGATTTACAAAGATATGCATGAAAATGCTTGCTTGTTTTTGATGTGTTGCATTATTATGCGTATATTGAATTTCAATTAATGCAATTTCATGCATCAAACTGGAGACCGGAACCCATGACCATCGCCTCTCGCGTTGAATACCAGACAGACCCTTCACAGTACAAGCACTGGAAGCTCAGCTTCAATGGCCCTGTCGCCACGCTGGCGGTCGATATTGATGAAAACGCGGGTCTGCGTCCGGGCTACAAGCTCAAGCTGAACAGCTACGACCTGGGCGTCGATATTGAACTGAACGATGCCGTCAGCCGTATCCGCTTCGAGCACCCCGAAGTGCGCACCGTGGTCGTGACCAGCGCCAAGGAAAAAGTTTTTTGCTCCGGTGCAAACATCTTCATGCTGGGTGTTTCCAGCCACTCCTGGAAAGTGAACTTCTGCAAGTTCACCAACGAAACCCGCAACGGCCTGGAAGATTCCTCCCGCTACAGCGGCCTGAAGTTCCTGGCCGCCGTCAATGGCGCTTGCGCTGGCGGTGGTTACGAGCTGGCGCTGGCCTGCGATGAAATCATTTTGATTGACGACCGCGCAAGCAGCGTCAGCCTGCCCGAAGTGCCTTTGCTCGGCGTGCTGCCCGGCACCGGCGGCCTGACCCGGGTGACCGACAAGCGCCATGTGCGGCACGACCTGGCCGACCTGTTCTGCACCAGCGTCGAAGGCGTTCGCGGCCAGAAAGCCAAGGACTGGCGTCTCGTCGATGACATTGCCAAGGCCGTCGATTTTGCCCAGAAAGTGCAAACCCGCGCGCTGGCGCTGGCCGAGCAAAGCGACCGTCCTGCCGACGGCAAGGGCGTGGTCTTCAAGCCGTTGAATCGCACCGTCGAAGCCGATACGCTGCGTTATTCCAGCGTGACCATCGAGATCGACCGCGCCAAACGCACCGCCACCTGGACGGTCAAGGCCCCCACCGGCGAGCAGCCCTCAGACATCGCCGGCATTGAAGCCCTGGGTGCAGACTGGTTCCCGCTGGTGTTGGCACGCGAACTCGAAGACGCGATTTTGATGATGCGCACCAACGAGCTCGACATTGGTGTCTGGCTGATCAAGACCGAAGGCGATGCGGCCGCCGTGCTGGCGATGGACGATGTGTTGCTGGCAAACCAGCACCACTGGCTGGTGCGCGAAACCATCGGTCTGCTGCGTCGCACACTGAGCCGCCTTGACTTGTCGTCACGCAGCCTGTGTGCGCTGATTGAACCCGGTTCGTGCTTTGTCGGCACGTATCTTGAATTGGCGCTGGCGTGTGACCGCAGCTACCACCTGGCATTGCCTGACGACGAAGACAAAGCACCCACCATCACTGTGGCCGACACCAACTTTGGCCTGTACCCGATGGTCACCGACCAGAGCCGTCTGGGTCGCCGTTTCTATGACGAGCAGCCGGCGCTGGAAGCGGTACGCGCCAAGGCCGGCCAGCCGCTGGACGCCGACGCCGCGTTCGCGATTGGCTTGGTCACCGCCAACCCCGACGACATCGACTGGACCGACGAAGTGCGCATCGCCATCGAAGAACGCGTGTCGATGTCGCCCGATGCGCTGACCGGCATGGAAGCCAACCTGCGGTTCAATGGCCCCGAAAACATGTTCACCCGCATTTTTGGCCGTCTGACGGCCTGGCAGAACTGGATTTTCCAGCGGCCCAACGCCGTTGGCGAAAAAGGCGCGCTCAAGGTGTATGGCAAAGGTGAAAAATCACAGTTTGACTGGAACCGCGTCTAAACGCGCCTCTGTTTTCTCGTTGTGCGGCGCGGTCCGGGTGGCGCGCCGCAACCGAAATTCATCCCCCGAATCCGTCCGTTATTTATGGAGCCCCTCATGTCCAGCATTAATTACAGCGAAAAGATTCCCAACAACGTCAACCTCGGCGAAGACCGCACGCTGCAGCGCGCGCTGGAGCAATGGCAGCCCAATTTCCTTAACTGGTGGGATGAAATCGGCCCCGAAGGCTCGACCCAATCCGACGTCTACCTGCGCACCGCCGTCAGCGTCGATCCGCAGGGCTGGGCGCAATTCGGCCACGTCAAGATGCGCGACTACCGCTGGGGCATTTTCCTGAACCCCGGCAGCGCCGACCGTGACATTCATTTTGGCGACCACAAGGGCGAAAAAGCATGGACCGACGTGCCCGGCGAACACCGCGCCAACTTGCGCCGCATCATCGTCACCCAGGGCGACACCGAGCCAGCATCGGTCGAGCAGCAGCGCCACCTGGGCCTGACCGCGCCCAGCATGTACGACCTGCGCAACCTCTACCAGATCAACGTCGAGGAAGGCCGCCACCTGTGGGCGATGGTGTATTTGCTCCACAAGCATTTTGGCCGCGACGGCCGCGACGAAGCCGAAGGCCTGCTGGAGCGCCGCAGCGGTGACGAGAACAACCCGCGCATCCTGGGCGCCTTCAATGAAAAGACGCCGGACTGGCTGAGCTTTTTCATGTTCACCTATTTCACCGACCGCGACGGCAAGTTCCAGCT
>JBBSRS010000451.1:0-2799 GCA_038242795.1 Burkholderiales bacterium | reverse complement strand
GCGCTGGTGCAGCCGGCAGTGCGAGCAAAGCTTGCGCCAGCCCGTCCGGCAGTCGAGCCATGAAAGCGGCATCTCCATCAACGCCCAGCAGCGCACGCACCATTGCTTCCAGCGGTTGCAAGGACGCGGTGAAGGTGCTTAACGGGGGTCGTCGCTGCAAGGCCTCACGCCGCAGCGTCGCCAGCGGGGCCGCCATACCGGGCAAAAGCCGCGCCAGTGCATCCTCGGCGGCACGCGCTTCAAGCAACAAATACAGCTCGCGTTCCAGTGGGGGTGCCTCGGCAGGCAGATGCGCGGCGCTGCCGCGTTCGGCGCGCATGGCCTGCTGCAGCGCCATGGTGCGAAAACGCGCGGTGGCCAGGGCGGTATCTTCGCCTGCGGCAAATCGGGCGGGCAGCCAGATGCTGTGCCCGTCGGTCGCCGGAACCGCGTCGCGCACTGGCGGCAGTTGATGGCGCAGCAGCAGGCGGCCAATCCAGGAAGGCACCGCCGGCACTTGGGCCACGCGCAAGGCAAAGCTGCGGCCAAATACAGCGGCAATCAGCAAATCAAGCCGTTGCGCCACATCGGCCAGTTGCAGCGGCGCGGGGCCGGTCGGCAAGGGCCGATGGCGCCGCCACAGCGCCTGCGCAAAAATCGTCGCGTGTCGCGCTGCGTCGGTGATGACGTCTTCTGCCTCGGCCATGCCGGTCTCGCGCGTGTTTTAGACGAAGGTGGCGTCCACCAGATCGCGCATGGCGCCGATCAGCGACGGCTCGTCCGACAGGGGCGACACGATGGCGACATAGCAGGCCAGCGGCACCGGTATGCCGGACGTGATGAGGCGGGCGGCGGCAATCAGCAGGCGCGTGCTCGGCACTTCGGCCAGGCCCCGGTCGCGCAGGCCGCGCAGGCGCTGGCCCAGCCCGACCAGGCCGCGTGCCACCGTGGGGTCCACCCCACCTTCATGCGCGACGATGGCGGCTTCGCGCTCGGGCGGCGGAAAGCTGAAATCAAGCGCGACAAAGCGCTGGCGGGTGCTGGGCTTCATGTCCTTGAGCATGCGCTGGTAGCCGGGGTTGTACGACACCACCAGCTGGAAACCTTCGGCCGCGTGGATCGTTTCGCCGGTCTTGTCGATGGGCAATATCCGCCGGTAATCGGTCAGGGGATGCAGCACCACCACCGTGTCCTGGCGCGCCTCGACCACTTCGTCGAGGTAGCAGATCGCGCCTTCACGCACCGCACGCGTCAGCGGCCCGTCCTGCCAGGCGGTGCCGTCGTGGCGAATCAGGAAACGGCCGATCAGGTCGCTGGCGGTGAGGTCGTCATGGCAGGAAATGGTGATCAGCGGACGCCCTAGCCGCCAGGCCATGAACTCGATGAAACGTGTCTTGCCGCAGCCGGTCGGGCCTTTGAGCATGACCGCCAGGTTGCGCGCATGGCATTGCTCGAACACCGCCACCTCGTCGCTGGTGGGCAGGTAGTAGGGCGCTTCTGCTTCTTCTGCTGACGCTGTTGTGTCTGATAGCACGGTGGCTTATGCCATGGCGGGGCGTACCCGGCGAACAGGTTGCAACCCCGGCTCCGGCTCGCTCGACACTTCGAAATGCGGGGCATGCCGGAAAAAATCGATGATGAACAAGGCGACGCCGATGGCAAAAATGGATGCCGTGATGACCAGCATGACAAAGTGGATCTGGATTTTCAGCTGGGCGTCCAGGTAGCCCATGCCCATGATGCGTTCCAGGTACACCTGGCCGATACCGGCCGTGGCAAACGACAAGGTCATGCCGAACATGCCGGTGATCTGCATCCAGAACGACACATAACCCATCGCCGTTCCTTCTTCGGGCCGGCGGGTCATGGACGGCAGGGCATAGGTGATCATCGCCAGCACGATCATCGCGTAGGCGCCATAGAACGCGGCATGGCCGTGCATCGCGGTGATCAAGGTGCCGTGCGTCCATTTGTTGACGCTGGGAAAAGTGTGGGCCAGGCCCAGCAGCCCCGCGCCAAACAGCGTGAACACGGCGCTGCCGACGGTCCAGTGCAGCGCCAGCTTGTTGGGGTGCGCCAGGCCCGAGCGCCGAATGGCCGAATAGGCATAAATCGCCATACCGATCAGCGCCAGCGGTTCCAGCGCGCTGAACAGCCCGCCAATGGGCAGCCAGTAGCTTGGCACACCAACCCAGTAGTAATGGTGCGCCGTGCCAATGATGCCGGCAATGAACACCAGGCCGACGATGACATACAGCCACTTTTCCATCACTTCGCGGTCAGCACCCGAAAGGCGGATCAGCAGGTAGGCCAGAAAACCACCCTGGATCATTTCCCACACGCCTTCGACCCACAGGTGAATCGTCCACCAGCGGTAAAAAATCGCCACGGTGTAGTTTTCAAACTCCAGCAATGCCGGCAGGTACAGCAGCGCAGCCAGGCCCAGACCGCCCATCAGCACGCCTTCGGTGGTGGTGAAGCGGCCTGATTTCTTGATGGTCATGGCGATGTTGTAGAGGAACATCAGCATCACGATGACGATCACGATCTTGGAGGGCAGCGGTTGCTCCAGCAGCTTGTTGCCGGTGCCGTAGCGAAACAGATAGCCGGTGACCGTGGCAACGCCCATGACGGTCCACAACACCAGCTGGAAATAGGCCAGCTTGGTGCTGTAAAGCTCGGTGCGCGACTCGTCGGGCACCATCCAGTAGGTCGCGCCCATGAAGCCGGTCAGCACCCAGACGATCAGCAAGTTGGTATGGATGACCTTGGTGACGTCGAACGGCAATATGTAAAGCAGCGGATCAGGGCCCAGGTACT
>JBBSRS010000450.1:0-2802 GCA_038242795.1 Burkholderiales bacterium | reverse complement strand
TGCTTCATCCAGTCGGCCCAGGCCGGCTTGCTGACCTCTTCCCAGATGCGCTTGCCCAGCGGACCGGGGTAGGGGGGAAAGTCCAGGCCTTCGGCTTCCTTGCCGAGCTTGATGCAATTGACGAGACGTGCCATGTGAGGAGTTCTTTCTTGCTTTTGAAGTTGAAAATTGGAAGAGATTTTTTTGAACAAGACGATGTTTCACTCGTCTTGAACAGGAAGGCCTGAACCCGGTGTCCATTTTGTCCGCATGCGACGGCTTTTCTGGAACATGCCGCAAACCATAAGGCTTTGTCGCTCATTATCAAGCTTAGCCTTCACACCGCTGTCGGCCATGGTTTTGCTTGGCCCCGGCAGGGAACGAATCAAGGGTTGAACCCACCATTTGGTGCGGGCCGAGACACCTTTCGGGGCGGTGCAAAGCCTGGCTGAAAGACCGTGTTGCAAATCAGGATAGTGACGTGGTTTGGTTTTAACGGTAAAATACGGCTCCAACCCACGACAGGCAAGCGTGAAAAGCTATAAAAAATATAGCGTTAACGTTTGTCGGGCCGGGCTTTGAAGGGTCCGGCAGCCGATCCAACCCTGGTGACGCCGACTGGCAAAGTGCTTGAATTTGGGGAAGGAACCCCCAAATCTGTTACATGAACGCCACCAAACCAAACGCCCGTAAAACCGATCTGACCGTGACCCACGTGCTCGCAGAATTGCTGGAGCGACTGGAGCGCAGTTCAGTGCCTGTCGGCCCTGAACAGTACCGATCCGTCGTCCAGCATCTGGTGAGCGAGCTGGGCGAAGTCGAGCCGGGAACGGCCCTCGGCGCCTTGCTCGACAGCCATCCTGCCGCCGCCGAACTGTACGAAAACGTTTATTACCAGCATGCCGGGCTTTGCCGCTCGGCGCTGGACGCTTCGCTCGCTGCAGAGCGGCAAGCCAAAGAGGTTCTGGACCGCGCAATGCGTCGGGCCATGGACTGTTCCAACCCATCCAACAAGGAAGACCCCACCCATGGCAAGAGCTGACGCAAAAACCGCCGTACTCGCAGACGGCCTGCGCTACAAATCGAAAGTTTCGGGTTCGCCCTTTGCGGCCACCACGTCGTTTGGCGCGGCCACCATGTCGTGTTTCATGTGCGGAAAGCACCGCGCCCGCTCGCTGATGGGCACGCGCAAGGTGCTGGGCAAGTCCCAGGCCGTCTGCTCGCCTTCCTGCAAGGGGCTCGATGAAGCGCTGGAGGCCGCTGCCGCTGCATCGGCTGCTGCAGCCGCTGCATCGTCGGTCACCTGAGTTCCGCCGGCTTGCCAGCACGGCCTGCGGGGTTTGCCGGCTTGAGCCGGACTTGATTTTGGAATGTCCGGCAGTGCACAGTGCGGTGCCGGGCATGTTGAAATTTCGGTCAGCCACTGCCAAGCGACCCGCAAAAGGAGATCCGTCATGAACCCTCATTCCAGAAAACTCAACGTGTTGCAGCCTGATGAGGCCACCGACCACATCAGCGGACCGGCTTCCGCGTCCGTCACGCTGGTTGAATATGGCGACTTCGAGTGCCCGGCCTGTCACCAGGCCCACGGCGCGGTCAACATGCTGCGGGCGCATTTTGGCGACCAGTTGCGCTTTGTGTTTCGCCACTTTCCCCTGCGTGAAGTGCATCCGCATGCCGAACTTGCGGCGGAAGCGGCCGAGGCAGCCGGTGCGCAAGGCCGTTTCTGGCCCATGTACGACCTGCTGTTCACCCATGGGCAGCACTTGAAGGAAAAGCATTTGCTGGACTATGCCGGCCAGGTTGGCCTGGACCTGGCGCGTTATACCAACGAAATGTCCGACCATGTGTATCTCCAGCGGGTGCAGGAGCATGTGCTGGGCGGCCAGCACCTGGGCGTGCGCTCGACACCGGCGTTTTATGCCAATGGCGTGTTCATCGACGTGTCCTTTGGATTGCAACACCTGCACGAAGCGGTTGACAAGGCATTGCTGCAGCGCAGCTGAGCCCAGCCGCCATGGAAGCGCCAGCGGTGAACCGATAATGGTCCGCTTCTGAGTCACGTCCGCAAGGGGTGAATCGCCTCAAACCCCATTAGGACCATTCCGTGAGAAAAACATTCCTCCTCAACCTCGAAGGCAAGCACCGCGACCGTCTGGTCGAGGCCAGCAAGCACGACATCCGCAAATACGTCAAGCGCGAACGCAGCCGGGCCTTGCCCGTCGGTGTGGACTTCTGGGATTTCGACTGCAAGTTCGGCCGCAACGAAGCCACGGCGGCCGTGGTTCACTTTGCCACGCTGATGCCATCGATCGACACCGCTGTGCAGGAAGGCGCCGAGCAGTTTTATGTCGAGGTGGTCACCAAGCATGGCCACCGCAGCGCCCGGCCGCAGGGCGCACAAGCCGATTCCGGCGACGACGCAGACTTCGAATAAGCCCGCCAGACAGCCCCAAGCTGGGGCTTATTCGCTCAGCGCCGGTTTGATCTGGCCGGCTGCTTCACGCAATTTGTCCTTCTTGCTCGGGCGCTTGCCCTTGACACCGCCCACCGACAACGGATCTGCCGCACTGGGCTGGGCGACATCAAGCGGCTCGAAACCCGCGACCTGCTCGCGCAGCACGCTCAGGCGCTGGCGTTTTTCAATCAGCCGGAAATGCGCGTCGGTGCCGGCGCTGACAAAACTGATCGCCATGCCGCTTTCACCGGCCCGCCCGGTGCGGCCAATGCGGTGCGTGTAGTCGCTTGACGAGCGCGGCAGGTCGTAGTTGACCACCACCGGCAGTTGCACAATGTCCAGGCCCCGCGCGGCCACGTCGGTGG
>JBBSRS010000449.1:0-2812 GCA_038242795.1 Burkholderiales bacterium | reverse complement strand
GTGTCGTAGAAATGGTAGTGCCAGTTGTCTTCGGACATGTTGCCGAGCGATGCGCCAATGCCGCCCTGCGCCGCTACGGTGTGCGAGCGCGTTGGAAAAACTTTGGAAAGAACGGCCACATTCAGGCCGGCGCGGGCCAGCTGCAGCGATGCGCGCATGCCGGAGCCGCCTGCACCGACGATGACGACGTCAAATTTGCGCGTGGGAAGTTTGGATGTATCGGTCATGTTTTTTTAATCGTGGAGGCTGGAAAATGCCAGCGTTGACTTGGGTAAATAGCCGTTGGATCACAGGCGCCACAGCACCTGGACGCCCCAGCCTGCACAAGCGACAAGCCAGAAGATGGTGACCACCTGCAGTAGCAACCGCACACCCACCGGCTTGATGTAATCCATCCAGATATCGCGCATGCCCACCCATACATGCTGAAGCAGGGCAATGATGACGGCAAAGGTAAGAACCTTCATCCATTGGGGCGAAAAGATCCCGGCCCACTGGTCGTAGCCAATAGGCCCTTTGCTGAAAATGACCTGGGCCAGAAGCAGGACGGTGAAAACTGCCATCAGGGCTGCGGTGATGCGCTGGCTCAGCCAGTCGCGGGTGCCATAGTGCGCACCAACAACGATGCGCTTTGAGCCGTAATTGACAGACATGATTTTTTTCCTTGGTCGGTGGGGTGCAACGCTTGCCGTACTTTCGCGGCAGCGGGCGCACAGGGTTTTTAGTACAGGCCGAAGAGCTTGGCGCCCAGCACCAGCGTGAGGCCGATGCTCACGACAAGCGTGAAGGCGGCGGATTGCCTGCCGAACGTCTTGCTGACGGCTTCATGGCTGCTGTCCATCCACAAATGCCGGATACCTGCCAGAAAATGGTGCAGGTAAGCCCAGATCAGTGCCAGTGCCACCAGTTTCCAGAGAAAGCCCGGCAATCCCAGCATGCCCGCATCGAAAGCGGACTTGAAACGCTCAAAAGAGATGTCTGAAGAAAGCGACGTGTCGAACATCCAGATGATGAAAGGCATCAGCAGAAACATGATGGCGCCGCTGACACGGTGCAGGATGGACACGATGCCGGCCAGTGGCAATCGGTAGCTCGGCAGGTCGGTCAAGGCGTTGATATTGCGAAACTCTGGCCGTTTCGGGCGTGATGTGGATGCCAGCTCTGTCATTTTCTTGGGCTTTCGTGGTGGTAACCGGTTGGTAACTAAGCGGGTCGTGACTGTGCGTCAAACACATTAATTCTATTGCAATGCAACAAATTTATTTACAAAGCTTTGCCGTTTTGGGGCAATGGTGTTAACTGAGGACATTTTTGTAGTGATGGGTGTCGGTCCGGTAGAGTCCCCGGCGCAGCTCCATCGGGACATCGTTGTAGGTATAGGCAATGCGTTCAACGCTCAGCAGTGGCTCGCCCTGCTTGACGCCCAGCAGTCTGGCCGCCACTGCATCGGCTGCAACAGCACGGATTTTTTCTTCGGCGCGCACCATGTGGACGCCAAATTCCGTTTCGAACAAGGCATACATTGGACCACCGTAAACTGACAGCCTGCTGGCGGTCAGGCCCCTGAAGGGGCCACCCGGCAGCCAGACGTCTTCGACAATCGTTGGCACCCCCTGAAATGCCAGCACCCTGCGCAGTTGAAGCACCGCATCCCCGGTTCGCAAGCCCAGGGGACGGGCAATGTCGGCGGTGGCCCGCAGTCGCTTGCAGTCGACGATCTGTCGCTCCGCGGGGCCCTCGTTGCTGATGTCGCCGCTGTCGGGCATCAGGCGGAGGAAGCGGTACTGCACCTGCTGCTCTGCGTGGGTGGCCACGAAGGTTCCCTTGCCCTGGCGCCGGATCACCAGATTTTCGGCGGCAAGTTCGTCAATGGCCTTGCGAACGGTTCCCTGGCTCACGCGAAACCGTGCAGCCAGTTCCATCTCGCTTGGAATCGGTTCGCCCGGCTTCCATTCAGCCGCCTGAAGACCCTTGAGGATCAGCACCTTGATTTGCTGATACAGAGGACTGAATGCCGGGGTCTGACCGGCAGGCACGGCCGTCGTCTGCTCGCTGGCTGCCACGGGGATATCGGGTGTCAAAGAATTGGTATTGGTCATGCAGCAAACTGGCGCATCGGCCCGGGATGATGGAACGCGGTGCTTGACCCGGACATGGAATCAGACTGGATCATATCTTATATAAGACATAAGACAAGTTGACCTTCTGCAATTTTCAAGCGTAAAATCCCGCGCTGTGCATGGCGCGGACCCTCTTTGCCGGTCTTGTAAGAAAAGATACTGCCCTCACGGTTCGGCCAAAGCCTGCAACAGCAAGGCAAACCTTGTTTCACGTCCCTGTCCCATAATTTCTTAACTTTCCTGGAGTTGTCATTCATGAACAAAAAACCCGTCCGTGTTGCAGTCACCGGTGCTGCCGGTCAAATCGGTTACGCGCTGCTGTTTCGCATTGCCTCGGGCGAAATGCTCGGCAAGGACCAGCCGGTGATTTTGCAATTGCTTGAAGTTCCTGTTGAGGGGCCACAAAAAGCCCTCAAGGGTGTGATGATGGAGCTCGACGACTGCGCCTTCCCGCTGCTGGTGGAAATGACCGCGCACAGCGATCCGCTGACCGCTTTCAAGGACGCCGACTATGCCTTGCTGGTGGGCTCGCGCCCCCGTGGCCCCGGCATGGAACGCGCCGAGTTGCTGGCTGTCAATGGCGCCATCTTCACAGCGCAGGGCAAGGCGCTCAACGACGTCGCCAGCCGCGACGTCAAGGTGCTGGTGGTTGGCAACCCTGCCAACACCAATGCCTACATCGCCATGAAGAG
>JBBSRS010000448.1:0-2812 GCA_038242795.1 Burkholderiales bacterium | reverse complement strand
GCTGCCGGTGACTTTCTTCCGGGATTGAAGGCCTACGGTTATTTATTAACGACTCAGGCCGCTTTTCAGTTTGAAGCGCGATGACATCAGCCTCTGTCATCCCGGCCCCGGATCAAGTCCGGGGTTTCAGCACCCGGGAACCATGGCTTCTCCCCGAACGGGGTCATGGATTGCGGATTCCCGGATCAAGTCCGGGACAGGCTCTGTCCGCAGTGACAAAAGAGATGACGGAGAGCTTCGAGGGAGCTGAGTAGTTATGTTATTTATCGATAAAACACGCGTTTGCGCATGCCAATCGTGCGATAACAGCTATTTTATTGATAGCATTTTGGAGTTTTGTCAAAATTCCGTCTGGCATGGCTTTGCACGCGCTTCGCAGGCGGCAACCGCCATCCTGCGAAAAAACCGAACACGCCGCATTCAAAAAAATCAAAGACCCTGCGCGCGATGCACGCGTACCATTCCGGCCATGAATGCAGACACTGACATGACGACTTTGATGGCCACGCATGTTCGCGAGGCGGCGGATGCAGGCACGCCCCTGCGCATCCGCGGCGGCGGCAGCAAGGACTTTTATGGCCAGTCGCTCGGCGGCGACGTGCTCGACATGGGCGGGTATTCGGGCGTCATCAGTTACGAGCCGAGCGAGCTGGTGGTCACCGTGCGCGGCGGAACGCCGCTGGCCGAACTGGAGGCGCTGCTGGCCGAACAAGGCCAGTGCCTGCCGTTCGAGCCACCGCACTTCGGCCCGCATGCCACGGTCGGCGGCATGGTCGCCAGCGGCCTGAGCGGGCCGGCGCGCGCCAGCAGCGGCGCGGTGCGGGACTTTTTGCTGGGCGTGGTGCTGCTCAACGGCAAGGGCGAATGCCTGACCTTCGGCGGCCAGGTCATGAAAAACGTCGCTGGCTACGACGTCTCGCGCCTGATGGTCGGCACGCTGGGCACGCTGGGCGTGCTGCTCGAACTGTCGCTCAAGGTGCTGCCGGTGGCGCCGGGCGAAGCCACGCTGATGTGCAGCGGCTTGCGCCAGCAAACGGCGCTGGACCTGCTCAACCGCTGGGGCGGCCAGCCGCTGCCGCTCAACGCCAGCTGCTGGGTGCGCGACGCAAGCGCTGTCCCGGCGCAGGATTTTTTGTTCGTTCGCCTGCGTGGCGCGCTGGCCGCCGTCGAGGCCGCGTGTCCGCGCATGGTGGCCGATGTGCAGGCGGCCGGCGGCCAGGCGGCGCCCCTGGACAACGCGCAAGCCAGTGCCGACTGGAATGCCTGCCGCGAGCAGACCCTGCCATTTTTCGCGCAGCCGCCATCGCCCGATGCCTGCCTGTGGCGCCTGAGCGTGCCGCAGACCGCGCCGGCAATGGACTTGCCTTTCGACCCGCTGATCGAGTGGCACGGCGGCCTGCGCTGGCTCTGGGCGCCGGCGTCTGCGGCCGCGCAACTGCGCCAGCAGGCCGGGCAGGCGGGCGGCCATGCCACGCTGTTCAGGCGCGCCGCCCTGATGCCGGCAGACCTGCAGGCGTTGCCGGTGTTCACCCCGCTGTCCCCGGTGCAGTCACGCATCCAGCGCGAACTCAAAAAGCAGTTTGACCCGGCCGGCATTTTCAATCCAGGCCGCATGCCGATGGACGGCTGAGGCAGCGCATGCGCCGTTTTCGCCACCTGACCAGCCAGCACCGGACCGCGTCCACCAACCGCCTGCTGGGCGGCATCCTGGCGTTCAACGCCGGCGCTGTCAATGCCGGCGGCTTTCTGGTGGTGGCGATGTACACCTCGCACATGACCGGCTTTGCCTCGCTGCTGGCCGACAACCTGGTGCTGGGCAACATGCGCCTGGTGCTGGGCGCCACCGGGGCCCTGCTGGCGTTCACCTGCGGCGCGGCGTTCACCGCCATCCAGGTGAACTGGGCGCGCCAGCACGGGCTGCGCAGTGAATACGCACTGCCCCTGCTGGTCGAAGCCATGCTGCTGCTGCTGTTTGGCTTGCTGGGCGCCACGCTGAACCGCCAGACGCCGTTTGCCGTTCCGCTCACCGTGCTGGTGCTGTCGTTCACCATGGGGCTGCAAAACGCGCTGGTCAGCAAGATCTCGTCGTCGCAAATCCGCACCACCCACATGACCGGCATCGTCACCGACATCGGCATCGAACTGGGCAAACTGCTTTACTGGAACCGCACGGCCAGCCCGTTCGAGTCCCGGGTGCGCGCCAACCGCATCAAGCTGCGGCTGTTTGGCACGTTGCTGGCCGCCTTCATTGGCGGCGGCGTCGTCGGCGCGATGGGCTTCAAGTATGTCGGTTTCACCTGGGTCATTCCGCTGGCCCTGCTGTTGCTGGGGATGAGCCTGCCGCCGCTGTATTCCGACCTTGTGCGCTTCATCCGGCGCAAAACCGCCCGTCAAAGTAACTGAAGAAAACCATGCAGACACAACTCGCCCCCGAATTCCAGAACACACCCGAAGGCCTGCAGGCCGAGGCCATTTTGCGCAAATGCGTGCATTGCGGATTTTGCACCGCCACCTGCCCGACCTACCAGCTGCTCGGTGATGAGCTGGACGGCCCGCGCGGCCGCATCTACCTGATCAAGCAGGTGCTCGAAGGCGAAGTGCCGACGCGCAAGACCCAGTTGCACCTGGACCGCTGCCTGACCTGCCGCAACTGCGAATCCACCTGCCCCAGCGGCGTGCAGTACGGCCACCTGGTCGACATTGGCCGCAAGCTGGTGGACGAACAGGTGCCGCGCCCGCTGGCCGAGCGCGCCACGCGCTGGGCGCTGAAGGAAGGGATAACTTCGCCGTTGTTCGGCCCCGCCATGAAAGT
>JBBSRS010000447.1:0-2822 GCA_038242795.1 Burkholderiales bacterium | reverse complement strand
TCAAGGCCGGGCCGTGTGCGGGCGTCGGGCAATACGCCCAGACGGTGGCGCCGGCAGCCATACCCGCCGTGACGCCGGTCGTCGTGTCTTCGATCACCAGGCAGTGCGCGCCCGCCGCGCCCAAATGACTGGCAGCCGCCAGGTACACATCGGGCGCTGGTTTGGAGCGGGGCATTTCCTGTCCGCTGAAGATGCGGCCGTCGAACCACGGCATCAGCCCGACCTGCGACAGCTGCATTTCGACCTTGAAGCGGTCGGCGCCGGAGGCGCAGGCAATGCGCTGGCCGGCGTGCGCGTGTGCGGCTTCCACCGCCTCGTGTGCGCCGGCGATGGCCACCAGCCGCGCCTGCAACTCGCGGTTGCGCCGCGCGTAAAACTCGGCCATCCAGGCTTCGGTCAGCGGCTGGCCGGTGTGGGATTCGATCAATGCGCGCTCGTCGCGCACCGCCTTGCCGACAAATACGCGCATGCATTCCTCGGGCGACAGCGACCAGCCGCTTTCCTCCAGCAATTCCCGCAACACACCGTTGGTGATGGGTTCGCTGTCAACCAGCACGCCGTCGCAGTCGAACAGGATGGCTTCAAACTTCATATTTTTACTCACTTATTAATAGCTGCTTGCGCCCGTCAGTCGTGCGCAAGAGCCGTATTTGACACTAAAAAAGGTCGCCATCGACGTAAAACCAGCGCCCCGACTCGCGCACGAAGCGGCTGCGCTCGTGCAGGCGCACCGCACGGCCGCCGTCCCGGTAGCGGGCGACGAATTCAACCTCGGCGTGGTTGGCGTCCAGCAGCTTATGCGAACGCACTTCCAGCCCCAGCCATTTCGCAGCCGGGTCAAGTGCCAAGTCGGTGGGTCGGGTGCTGGGATGCCAGGTCGCCAGCAGGTATTCGGCGCGGCCCAGCACGAAGGCGCTGTAGCGCGAGCGCATCAGCGTGTCGGCATCAGCTGCTGGCGTGTCGTCATGCCGGTTCAGGTAAAGGCCGCAGCAGTTGGCAAAAGGCAGAAGCTGACGCTTGCCTGCTTTGGTGACGCTGTGCGCGGTACGGCCACAGGGGCAAGAGGGTGTCATGCTTTGAAAACCTTTTTCTCCCGCTGAAATTGCAGCACGTGGTGCGCAAATGGGAATGTCTTTCCCGAAAACAGCTTTTTCTGGCAAAACCTGCACCAGTGCGGGTTACTGTGGGCACTTCCAGCGGCAGCGACATGCGATTGCAAACCGATGCCTTTTCAGCCAGGGGTGGCAGCCCGATAAGCTATATTCGCAACCATTGAACAAGAAGGAGGGCCCTTGAGGCCAGTGCACTACCCATGGGAAAGCTGACCAACAAAACGACTATACCCTCTGCAACATTTACAGAGTCCGACCAGGTTTTTGAGTCAGCTGCCGAAATATTCCGGGTGATGTCCGCTCCCTTGCGGTTGAAAATAATCAGCAGTCTTTGCAATGGCGAGAAAAACGTCAGCCAATTGTTGCAGGAGATCGTCACCACGCAGCCCAACATGTCGCAACATCTCAACATGCTTTATCAAAACGGCATCATTGGCAAGCGACGCGATGGTGTTCAAATTTTCTACCGCATCATCAACGACCGGGTGGTGACCTTGTGCCGTGCGGTATGCACCCAGATTGCCATCGAAACAGACTATGGCAACGACCGGTGAATGGCATCACCATGACATGCCGTTCGTCGACGTCCCAATCTGCAAGATAACGGCAGCATCCCTTTTTCAACAGCCAACCGCGTCACCAGCACAGGTTTTTTCGACGGCCCGGCCCAGGCGCCTCCGGCCAGTTTCACACGCTTCCCGTTGCGCAACGGCGCAACCACAAACGCATGCAAGACATTGACCATTCTGCGATCAGCTACACCGTATTGAGCGGCGCTTTCGTGCTGACCATGCTGTTTGGCGCCATTGCCCAGCACACCCGGTTCTGCACCATGGGGGCTATCGCCGACGTCGTCAACATGGACGACTGGACACGGATGCGCATGTGGGTGCTCGCCATCGCTGTCGCGGTGATCGGTTTCAACGCGATGGTGGGAATCGGCTGGATCGATGCGCGCCACAGCATTTACGCCGGGCCGCAGTTGCTGTGGCTGTCATTGAGCGTGGGGGGACTGATGTTTGGTTTCGGGATGGTGCTGGCGTCGGGTTGCGGCAGCAAAAACATGGTTCGCGTCGGCAGCGGAAACCTGAAGTCGCTGGTTGTGCTGCTGGTGCTGGGCGTGTCGGCGTTTGCCACCCTGAAAGGCATCACGGCGGTGTTGCGTGCGAACACCCTGGATCGGGCGGTCATCGATCTGCCGCATGGCCAGAATTTGCCGGCGCTGATGTCAGCGGCGACAGGCATGGAAATACCACGCCTGGCGGGATTGCTCGGAGGGGTGATTGGCCTGGCACTGGTGGCCTGGGTGCTTCGACGACCGGAAGGCCGCACCGCGAATGTGTGGTTGGGCGGTGCAGGAATTGGCGCAGTGATTGTCGGAATGTGGTGGCTTTCCGGGGTCGTCGGGTACCTCCCGGAAGACCCCAACACATTGCAGGAAAACTTTCTCGCCACGAGCTCGCACCGCATGGAGGCGTTGAGCATGGTCGCTCCCGTGGCGTATGCGCTCGACTGGCTGCTGTTTTTCAGCGACAGATCGAAGGTCCTGACGATTGGCATCGTCAGCGTGCCGGGTGTCATAGTTGGATCTGCCGTCATGGCACTGGCGACGCGCACTTTCCGTTGGGAGGGCTTCGGCGGGACGGAAGACACGGTCAACCACCTGGTCGGTGGCCTGCTGATGGGGGTCGGCGGTGTGATGGCGCTGGG
>JBBSRS010000446.1:0-2823 GCA_038242795.1 Burkholderiales bacterium | reverse complement strand
CGCAAGGCAGAACTGGCCAAAATGGGCATCAACCAGGTCGATGACAACACCCAGGAAGCCAGAAGCCGCCTGATCATGCAGCCCTGGTGGCTGGACTGGACCGCCGGCCTGTTCCCGGTGATCATCATCGTTTTCCTGCTGCGCTCCTTTTTATTCGAGCCCTTCAAGATACCGTCGGGCTCGATGATCCCGACGCTGCTGGTCAATGACCTGATCCTGGTGAACAAGTTTCACTACGGCGTGCGCCTGCCGGTCATCAACCGCAAGGTACTGGACAACCACAGCCCCGAGCGTGGCGATGTCATGGTGTTTCGCTATCCGCCCAAGCCCAGCCTGGACTACATCAAGCGGGTGGTCGGCATTCCTGGCGACGAGGTCGCTTACCTCAACAAGAAGCTCACCATCAACGGCAAGCCGCTTCCCAAGGTGGCACTTCCGGACTTTTTCGATGCCGATTCGATGCGGTACGCCAAGCAGTTCGAGGAAACCAATGGCGAGCGCAAATACCGGCTGCTGAATGACGACGACCGTCCGTCCTTCATCGCGGGTGCCGACAATTTTCCCTACCGGGACAATTGCCGCTACAGCACCGAAGGCGTGGTGTGCAAGGTGCCCGAGGGGCACTATTTCATGATGGGCGACAACCGCGACAATTCGCTCGATTCCCGTTACTGGGGCTTTGTTCCCGAGCAAAACATCGTCGGCAAGGCATTTTTTGTCTGGATGAACTTTGGCAATCTCAAGCGCATCGGTTCTTTTGATTAAGCGCAAAACCGTTGGCGCGTCCGCTGCCGAAAAAGCTTTTCTTCATGAATTTTCCAGGGAACCCGCCTCAATGAAACACAAGCAACGTGGTATTTCCTTCATCGGCCTGCTGTTTTTCGGCGCCATTGCGGCGTGCGTCTTCATTCTGGGGGCACAGGTGCTGCCGACACTGATCGAATTCCAGGCCATCACCAAGGCCGCGACCAAAGCCACGGCGGGCAGCACGGTGCCCGAAGTCAGGGCGATCTTTGACAAGGCCGGACAAATCGACGACATTCACTCGATTTCCGGCAAGGACCTGGACGTGACGAAGGAGGGCGACAAGACGGTGGTGGCTTTTGCCTACACGCGTGAAATTCACATGGCCGGACCCGCCTACCTGCTGCTGAAGTACAGCGGACGATCCAAATAACGTGCGCACGGTTCCCCCCTCCAGACCTGGCTTGCAGGCCCTGCAAAAGCGCCTGCAGCATGAATTCGCCAATCCCAAGCTGCTGGCCCAGGCGCTGACCCACCGCAGCTTTTCGTCGGACCACAACGAACGTGTCGAATTCCTGGGCGATTCCGTCCTGAACCTGGCCGTGGCAGGACTGCTGTACGAGCAGTTGAGCGAACTGCCTGAAGGCGATCTGTCGCGTGTGCGGGCCAACCTGGTCAAGCAGGACACGCTGCACCATCTGGCCGTGGTCTTGGGCTTGCCCGACCTGCTGCGTCTGGGCGAGGGCGAGGCCCGTTCCGGCGGCAAGAACCGGCCCTCCATGCTGGCCGATGCGCTGGAAGCCGTGATCGGCGCGGTCTATCTGGATGCCGGTTATGACAAGGCCGACCAGCTGGTGCGTCGCCTGTTCAAGGATGTCCAGGTGAACCCGCAAATGAAAGCCATTGGCAAGGACCCAAAAACCGAATTGCAGGAGTGGCTTCAGGGGCGCAAAATGCATCTTCCCGCCTACAAGGTGGTCGGCACGCTGGGGGCCGCGCACCAGCAGACCTTTGAGGTGGAATGCGAAATCACCGAATTTGGCCGCGCTGAACGCGGCACCGGCATTTCGCGGCGGGCTGGCGAACAGGCCGCTGCCAGCGCCATGCTGCTTTACGTCAAGACGCTGGCTGCCTGACACTATTTTTGCCAATGCCGCCTCTGGCAGGCCACGAACACGATTGAACTGAGTATGAGTACCGGAAAAAAAGAATCCAGCCCACCCGCCGACACCTTGCCCCAAGGCGAGCAAACGTCAGCATCTCCCGCAGCGCCTGAGCCTGTGCAGAGCCAGGACGCCATCGACGCCATGCTCGCCCAGGCGACGGCTTCGCGTGGCGCGGCCGTGCCGGCGGACAGTGGCGCGCCCAGCCACGCACCGGTGGGCGAGCAGCGCTGCGGCCTGATTGCCATCGTCGGCAAGCCCAACGTCGGCAAGTCCACCCTGCTGAATGCGCTGGTCGGACAAAAGGTCAGCATCACCTCGCGCAAGGCGCAAACGACGCGCCACCGCATCACCGGCATGCGCACGCGTGCCGCGACGCAGTTTGTGTTTGTCGACACGCCGGGTTTTCAGACGCGGCACGGCAATGCGCTGAACCGTTCGCTGAACCGCACGGTGGTCGGCGCTGTCAATGACGTGGACCTGATCGTTTTCGTGGTGGAAGCCGGCCAGTTCAACCTGGCCGATGCCAAGGTGCTGGCGCTGCTGCCCGAGAAAACACCGGCCATTTTGCTGGCCAACAAGTTCGACCTGATCCACCGCCGCGCCGAAATCGCCCCCTGGCTGCGGTCCATGCAGGAACGGCACAACTTTGCCGAATTCGTGCCGATGTCGGCCAACAATGCCAAGGATGTCGAGCGCCTGTTCGGGATCTGCGAAAAATACCTGCCGGTGCAACCGTGGATGTATGGCGCCGACGAACTGACCGACCGCAGCGACCGTTTCATGGCGGCCGAAATCATCCGCGAAAAGCTGTTTCGCCTGACCGGCGACGAACTGCCCTATACCTCGACTGTCATCATCGACCAGTATGAGGAAGAGGGCAATTTGCGCAAGATTGCCGCGACCATCGTCGTCG
>JBBSRS010000445.1:0-2855 GCA_038242795.1 Burkholderiales bacterium | reverse complement strand
GGAGCGCCAGGCCATGGCACGCGAGATGCGTCGGCAAAGCGAGGCGCGCAAGCGCTCTGGCATGGACTATGGCGATGTGGACCCGAACGCCGCCCGGCAATGGCTGGAGGCAGCACATGCGCCCACGCTGATCCACGGCCACACCCACAAGCCTGCGTGGCACGACCTGGGCAACGGCCTGTCGCGCGTGGTGCTGAGCGACTGGGACGCCGGGGCCAGCGTGCCGCGCGCCGAGGTGCTTCGGCTGGACAGCCGCGGCCTGCAGCGCATCGCCCTGCCTGTCGCATGAGGCCGGCGCCATGCTGAACTGGCTGAACAACCTGGCTGGCGCACTGGGCCTGCCCGGCGCCAGCCCTAAAGAGATTCCCGAAGCGTTGTGGCAGCGCACGCTGCAGCATTACCCTTTCCTGGCGAAACTTCCCTTCACTGACCAGCAGGCGCTTCGCCTGCTGGTGGGCAAATTTTTGTTGTACAAGGAATTCACCGGCGCGCACGACCTGGAAGTGACCGACGACATGGCCGTGGCCATTGCCGCACAGGCCTGCTTGCCGGTGCTTTACTTGGGGCTCGACTGGTATGACGGTTTCACCAGCATCGTCGTGCATCCCGGCGCCATGCTGGCGCGGCGCCAGGGGGTTGACCCCGCGGGCGTGGTCCATTACTACAAGGAAGCGCTGCTGGGCGAAGCCATGCAGGGCGGGCCGGTCACCCTGAGCTGGCAGGACGTGGCCGCGTCGGGCGATTCAGCCGAGCGCGGCCACAACGTCGTGATCCACGAATTCGTCCACAAGATCGACATGAAGGACGGCACGGCCAATGGCTGCCCTCCCCTGCCGTCGCGCGCGGACCAGGCCGCCTGGCATGACACGATGCATGCCGCCTACGACCGTTTTTGCGAGCAGGTTGCCATGGCCGAGCGCTTTGGCGCTGCGCCGCCCTGGCTTGATGCCTATGGCGCCAGCGCACCGGCAGAATTCTTTGCCGTCGCCTGCGAAGCCTACTTCGTGAACCGAGAACGCTTCAGCCAGGACTTTGCCGAACTGACCGCGCTGTTTGACCGGTTTTTCAAGCCAAAATAGGCTTTTGCGCAAGCAGGGCTTGCGTTAACAGCTATTTATTCAATAGCAGCCAAAGTTGGGTTGGCACAACCTGATCTGACCTGTATTTCCTGGCCGTTGGCTCCGTGGACCCAACCGGCTTGCACGGCTCGGGAAGCTTAAGGTTTCTTGAATATCAATCGTGTAGATTCCAGCCACGCCAGCGGCGTCATCCGGCAAAACGCTGGCCATCACAAAAAAATCCCATGCTCTTTTTCAACCAATTGTTTGGCCGCTTTCTGGCATCGCGGCATACCCGCCACCTGTTTCGCCGCCGGGTGATTCTGGAGTCACTGCCCCGGGAAGGCCGCGCTGCTGCCGTTCCTGACCAGCTAAACCGGCAACTGGTGCAACGGGCCAGGCAAGACCTGCCCGACCTGCTGGCACAACTCAATACCCGCAAGGAAGGCCTGAGCGATGCCGAAGCCGACGCCATACGTGCCCGGGTCGGCCCGAACGAGGTGGAGCACGAAAAGCCCATGCCCTGGTGGCTGCACCTGTGGCTGAGCTACAAAAACCCGTTCAACCTGCTGCTGACGGTGCTGGCCGTCGTGTCGTATTTCACCGAAGACATCAAGGCAGCCATCGTGATCGGCAGCATGGTGACACTCTCGACACTGCTCCGTTTCATTCAGGAACGGCGCTCCAACCATGCTGCATTGGCGCTGAAAGAACTTGTCAGCAACACCGCGACGGCGATCCGGTACGCGGAAAAAATCACGGGTACAACCCACTCACCTGAAATCGTACTGGGTATGCAACCCGCCGGCCAGGTCGAGTTGCCCATCAAGCAGTTGGTGCCGGGCGACATCGTGTTGCTGTCGGCCGGTGACATGATTCCAGCCGATGGCCGGGTGATGCGGGCCAAGGACCTGTTTGTCAGCCAGTCGGCCATGACCGGCGAATCGCTTCCGGTCGAAAAATTCCCGGATGCCCAGGGTTCGGTGGACAGTGCGTTGCAGATGGCCAATCTGGTGTTCATGGGCACCAACGTCGTGTCAGGATCGGCCACGGTGGTCATTCTGACCACGGGCAACAGCACTTACTTCGGCACGCTGGCCACCCGCGTTACCGCAACCACTTCTGAGGTCAATGCTTTTCAGGTTGGCGTCAACAAGGTCAGCTGGCTGCTGATCCGCTTTGCCTTTGTCATGGTGCCAATTGTTTTCCTGATCAACGGCTTTACCAAGGGCAACTGGCTAGAGGCGTTTTTGTTTGCGCTGTCGGTGGCAGTCGGCCTGACGCCTGAAATGCTGCCGATGATCGTCACCTCCACGCTGGCCAAGGGCGCGGTGATCCTGTCGCGCAAGAAAGTCATCGTCAAGCGCCTCGACGCCATCCAGAACTTCGGCGCCATGAATGTGCTGTGCACCGACAAGACCGGCACGCTGACGCAGGACAAGATTGCGCTGGCCCGCCACACCGATGTGTTTGGCCAGGAATCCGAAGAGGTGCTGGGGTTTGCCTACCTCAACAGCCATTACCAGACCGGCCTGAAAAACCTGCTCGACCGCGCCGTGCTGGAGCATGTCGAGGTGCTAACCGATCTCCAGCTAACTGAAAATTACAAGAAGATTGATGAAATTCCTTTCGATTTCCAGCGCCGCCGCATGTCGGTGGTGGTGTCGGAACGCGGGCATCACCATGAACTGATCTGCAAGGGCGCGGTGGAATAAGTCGTTGCCGCCTGCACCCATGTGCGCGATGGTGACCAGACCGTGCGGCTCGACGCAGTCATGCTGGCTCGGGTGCAGCATG
>JBBSRS010000444.1:0-2875 GCA_038242795.1 Burkholderiales bacterium | reverse complement strand
GTTGCCGTCGCCCGCGTGGAACACATTGGCGCAGCGCAGGCCGTACTTGGTTTCCATGTCGGCAATCGCCAGCAGGATGTCAGCCAGCCGCTTGCGCGGAATCGTCGAGTCCATGCACATGTAGTCGGGGCTGATGCGGCCCGACGCCGGAAAGGCGTTCTTGCGCCCGCTCCAGAAACGCAGCCGCTCGGCTTCGTTCTGGCTCACGGTGATGGCCGTGGCGCCGTAGCGTTCCAGCACGGCGCTCATGCGGCCGATTTCTTCCTCGACTTCTTCCGGCGTGCCGTCGCTTTCGCACAGCAGGATCGCCGCCGCGCCCAGGTCGTAGCCGGCATGCACGAAGTCCTCGACCGCCGCCGTCATCGGCTTGTCCATCATCTCCAGCCCGGCCGGAATGATGCCGGCGGCAATCACCCCGGCCACCGCATCGCCGGCCTTGCGCAGGTCGTCGAAGCTGGCCATGATGCAGCGCGCCAGTTGCGGCTTGGGAATCAGCTTGACGGTGACTTCGGTGGTCACGGCCAGCATGCCTTCGCTGCCGATGACGATGGCCAGCAGGTCGTAACCGGGCGTGTCCAGCGCATCGCTGCCGAACTCGACCTCGTCGCCTTCAATGGTGAACCCCTTGACCTTCAGCACGTTGTGCACCGTCAGCCCGTATTTCAGGCAGTGCACGCCGCCCGAGTTCTCGGCCACGTTGCCGCCGATGGTGCAGGCGATCTGGCTCGACGGGTCGGGCGCGTAGTACAGGCCGTGCGGCGCGGCGGCCTCGGAAATCGCCAGGTTGCGCACGCCGCCCTGCACCAGCGCCGTGCGGCTGGCCGCATCGACCTTCAGAATCTTGTTGAACTTGGCCAGCGACAGCGTCACGCCCAGCCGGTGCGGCATCGCGCCGCCCGACAGCCCGGTGCCCGCGCCGCGCGCCACCACCGGCACATCGAGCGCATGGCAGGTCTTGAGCACCGCCTGCACCTCGGCATAGGTTTCAGGCAGGGCGACCACCAGCGGCCGCTCGCGGTAGGCCGTCAGCCCGTCGCATTCGTAGGGCGTGGTGTCTTCGCTGTTCCAGAGCAAGGCGTGGGCCGGCAACACCGCTTCCAGGGCGCGGACGACTTGCTGCTGGCGGTCAGCGCGTTCAAGTGAAAAAAGATGCTGGGGTGAAGCAGGAGCGTTCATGGTCAGGTTCCTCGGTGAATCCAGACTTTAGTCCAAGCCGTCCGCGCCGGGGTGAAGATTTTTAAAGCCCTGCGTGAAATGCCGCGTGGGGATGGAGCGGGAATTGGCGGTGTATTTTTGGCGTCAAGGTGCTGGACTTTCCCCGTTAAGGGGATGGCATCGTGGCGCTGGCAAACGCGCCAGGCCTTGATGCCGCTTCATAATGACTTTTGAACGATTCACGCAAAGGACATCGCCATGCCCCAAGCTGGACAACAACCTGTTTTTACCGCCGCCGATTACCTGGCGTGGGAGCCCGCGCAGCTGGATCGGCATGAGTTTGTCGACGGTGACGTGTTTGCCATGGCCGGGGCTGAAGACCGGCATGTGACGGTCGCCGGCAATCTCTATATTGCCCTGCGCCAGCACCTCGGCGGCAGCCCGTGCCGCACTTTCATGAGCGATATGCGCCTGCACGTTGCCGCTGCCAACTGCTACTTTTACCCCGACGTGCTCGTGACTTGCAGCGCGCTCGACCTGGCCAGCCCGATGGTCAAGACCGAGCCCAAATTGATCGCCGAAGTCTTGTCGCCCAGCACCGCCGCCTATGACCGGGGGCTGAAATTCAGCCACTAACGCCGCATTGCCAGCCTACAGGAATACTCGGTGATCGACCTGGACACGCGCAACACGGATTGCTACCGAAAAGGTGCCGACGGGTTGTGGGTGCTGCATCCGTTTGCGCGTGCGAGACGGTAGCGCTGACCAGCATGGCACTCGAACTCGGCGCCGCGCAGGTGTTGGCCGAAGTGCCGGAAGCCTGATTGCTATTTTATTAATAGCTACTTGTGACCGTCCCTATTGCGCAAGAGGCCTGTTTGATGCTTAAAATCGTTCCGGAGACGCTTCCCGGACCACCCGCGTTGCCGCATCCGGCAATCAGGCGCTAGACCAGGCTCTTGCGCAACCAGTCGGCAAACGCCGCGCATTCCCAGCGGTCCATGGTGCCGGTGCGCCAGCACAGGTAATGCGCATGCGGACTGGCCACCTTGCGGCTGAACACTTCGTTGGTGTCCAGCCGCACCAGCGAGCCGTTTTCCAGCCACGGTGCGCCCAGCTTCAGGCGCACCAGCGCAATGCCCATGCCGGCGGCGGCGCAGTCGCACATCAGGCCGATGTCGTTGAACTGCGAGCCTTCGACCGGCTCCGGCCAGTCGAGCTGGTTGGCGGCGAACCAGGTGCGCCACGGCTCCAGCGGCGAGCGCAGCAGGCTTTCGCCGAGCAGGTCTTCGGCCGTGTCAAACGGCCCGCGCTCACGCAAAAAGGTCGGCGAGGCCAGTGGCGTGACCTCGTCATCGAGCAGGCAGACATGCTCCAGGTCGGCATAGCGCCCGGTGCCGAAGCGAACGATCAGGTCGGAGTCTTCGGCCACCACGTCGAGCAGTGGAATCGACACCTGCAGCGTCAGGTCGATCTCGGGATACGCCTCGGTGAACTGGCGCAGGCGCGGAATCAGGATGGAGCGCGCAAAGGTCGGCGTGACCGCCAGGCGCAGCTTGCGCTTGCCCGGCGTGGCGCTCTGGCCGGCCGTGCCGGGAAATTTCTGCAGCGTGGCCAGGCCTTCGCGCACATGCGCCAGGTATTCGCTGCCTTCGGTGGTGAGTGAAAAATCGGCCCGGCCAAACAACTTGGTGCCGATGATCTGCTCCAGCTGCTTGAC
>JBBSRS010000443.1:0-2880 GCA_038242795.1 Burkholderiales bacterium | reverse complement strand
GTTTGCGCGCTTTTGCACTGATGTGGTAGCGCGCCCTGACCTGGCTGCCGACGAACGATTCAAGACCAACTTGCTTCGCGCCGCCAACCGCAATGCACTGATACCCGAGATCAACCGCGAACTGGCATGCCGCAAACGCGCCGACCTGCTCGCCGCGCTGGCCCAAGCCGGCATTCCGTGCGGCGAAGTGCTCGGCCTGCACGAGGCGCTTACCTCGCAGCGTGCCGCCGATGCCGGCCTGGTCACCACACAAGCCCATTCCGTGGCCGGCAGCGTCAAGGTGTTGGCCCCGCCCTATCGCTTTGACGGCGAGCGACTGCCGGTGCGCAATGCGCCGCCGCAGTTGGGCGAGGGCACGCACGATGTACTGCATTCGCTGCTCGGGATGTCCGACGAAAAGATCGCACAACTCAAAACCATTGGCGTGCTTTAAGCACCGCTTTCCAAGCTTTTCGCGCCTTCACATCTATTTGCTCAGGACAGTCAGGAGAAAACACCATGGCATTCACCTCCCTCAAATCTCTGCGCAGCCCCGTGCGCCGCGCGCTGTTGGCGTTGGCCTTGCCGCTGATAGCCGGTACTGCCTTTGCCGAAGACTGGCCCACCAAACCAATCACACTCATCGTGCCTTTCCCGCCCGGGGGTCCCACCGACGTGGCCACGCGGATCGTGGCGCAGAAAATGGCGTTGGGCCTCAAGCAGCCGGTGCTGATCGACAACCGCAGCGGCGCATCGGGAACTTTGGGCGCCGCTATCGCTGCCAAGGCCGCTCCCGATGGCTACACCTTCGTGATGCTGGCCACGCCGACCTTGCTGGCAGGACATTTGTACAGTGTCACGAGTTATGACATCTTCAATAACTTCACACCCGTGGGCACCGTGTACGACCTTCCAATCGTGCTGGTCGTCAATCCCAAAGTGCTGCCGGAAGTGACAGGCCTGCAGCAACTCATCGCCAAGGCCAAGGCCGAAAATGGCAAGCTCAACTACACCACCGCGGGCGTCGGCAGCTTTGGCCACCTGACGACCGAGCAGCTCAAGAATATCGGCAAGTTCGAGATGCAGCATGTGCCCTACCGTGGCAGCGCGCCTGCCGTGACCGACCTGATTGGCGGCCAGGTGCCGGTCATGTTCTCAGACCTCGTGGCTGTGATGCCGCACATCCGCTCAGGCACGCTGCGACCCATCGCGGTCGGTTCGGGCACCCGCTTAAGCCTGCTGCCGGAGGTGAAAACCGTGGCCGAGCAGGGTTTCCCTGGTTTTGACGCCACGTCATGGGGAGCCCTGTTGGCGCCGGCCGGCACGCCAAAGGCGGTGATCGAGCGCATGAGCTCGGAGCTCAAGACAGCGCTCGCCGACAAGCAGGTGGCGGAAAAACTCGAAGGCGTAGGTTCCTTTGCCGCCTACCGCACGCCCGAACAAACGGCCCAGCGCATGCGCCAAGACTATGAACGCTGGGGCAAGGTGATCCGGGACAACCACATCACCAACCAGTAGGCGCATTGCGCACCTGCCTAGAATAAGAGCCCTCAGGGGACGAAAAAATGGCAGCATTTACGATAGCTTGAGAACGCAGGCACTGCTTTTGCCAACAGGATGGTCAAAACATTGCTGATCGCTGCCGACCCATGTAAGCACCTACCTGCAGAACATTTCCAGGCAAGTGCTTGAGCACTTTTATCAACCAACCAACCGGAGACAAAACACATGACGATTTCTATTTTTCGCCGCACCCTTTTACAAGTAGTCAGCGCCGGACTGGCTTGCGCTGCACTACCCGTCGTGGCCCAGACAGCTTGGCCCAGCAAGCCCATCAAGATCATCGTGCCCTACACGGCAGGTGGTTTCACAGACCAGATGGCACGCATTTTGGTGGTGGATTTGCAAAAGCAACTGGGCCAACCCGTGGTGATCGACAACAAGCCTGGCGCCAACAGCATCATCGGCGTCGATGCAGTCGCCAAGGCAGCCCCAGACGGGTACACCTTCGGTGTGGTGATCCCGGCCTTCACTGCCAACACCACGCTTTACCCCAAGCTGCCTTACAACCCACGCAAGGATCTGGTGGGTGTTTCCCTGTTGGGTGTTTCGCCCCTGGTGGCTGCCGTGTCCAGCAATGCGCCGTTCAAAAACGTCCCAGAATTGGTGGCCTATGCCAAGGCGCATCCAGGCAAGGTGAGTTTCGCCTCTTCCGGGAGCGGCTCGGCTGCGCACCTTTCGTCGGAGTTGCTTAAGACGCTTACCAAGACTTACATGGTGCACATCCCATACCGGGGCGCTTCACCCGCATTGACCGACCTGATGGGAGGCCAAGTGCAGTTGTTCCTGGATCCGCCTCCCAACTTGATTCAGCCCGCCAAAGCCGGCCGCATTCACCTCATCGGCGTCGCCAGCGAAAAACGCCTGCCTATTTTGCCCGACGTTCCCACCTTTGTGGAGCAGGGCATTGCGGGCATGCTGGGCAGCACGTGGGCCAGCATGATCGCACCGGCTGGCACACCACGCGACATCGTCAAGCGCATGTCGGAGGCGGTCAACCAAATTATCCACAGCGACGAAACACGCGCCAAGCTTGAAACCATGGGCACCTTCGCCGAAGGCACCACGCCCGAAGCCTGCGATGCGTTCATGGCTGCTGAAACCATCAAATGGGGCAAAGTGATCAAGGAAGCCAAAGTCACGCTGGACTGATGCGCAGTTGCCCGCACGAAACATTGTTCTGGCGATGTGCTTCATCGTTCTGTCGTTGCCAGGCAGATCGTTGACTTGTGCACATCGCCTCTGGCCCGGTCGATTGCCGCTGACTACCCGGACATTGCTGCGCTTCAGTTGCGGGCAACCTTCCAGGTTGCATGTTTAAATTCAGATCCTCGAAGCCTG
>JBBSRS010000442.1:0-2880 GCA_038242795.1 Burkholderiales bacterium | reverse complement strand
TTTGAAGAGTTGTCGCAGACGCGGTATTGAAAAAGTACATCTGGCGCTGCCAGGCTTTCAGCCCAGCAGCCGTGCCAGCGTCAGCAGCGCCAGCAGCACCATCCACAGCACCACCGAGCGCCAGACCAGGCCCACCACGCTGCGCAGGTGGGCCACCTCGGGCTCGCGACAGGTTGTTGCTGCCGTGAGGGGGACATCGCCAGCGTCGGCCAGCCCGCCCACCTCGAATTCCTGCGCGGCAGGGAAAACCTGTACGGCATCGAGCGCCACGCCCCCAAGCCGCACGTTCACCGCGCCCGATGTGGCCGCCAGGATCAGCCCGTCGTTCCGGCTGGCCGTGGCCAGGTCGGCACCTGCGGGAAAGGCCTGCGTGTAATTGCGCCACGCATCAATGGCGTCTTCGAAACTGCCGACCACGGCAAAGCCCAGCGATGTGATGCGCGAGGGCGCGAAATCGATGACGCCCCAGGCGTTGTTGGCCACCTGCTGCAGGGCCGGGCTGGCGCCCTCTCCCGGCGTTCTGCTCTGGTAGCTCCAGTAACGCGCCACAAATTCGCTCATGCGGTAGAGCACCGCACCGGCGGGACCGAATCCAAAAGCGGCCAGCACTGAAAACCAGCCGAGCACGCCAAACACATGGCGATGTGCGGCAAGCACTGAATATTCGATCACATGGCGAACGATTTCGCTGCGCGGCAATTCGCTGGCATCCACCTGGCGCCATTCGGCCAGCAATTCGCGGGCCTGGTCTTCGTTGCCGTCGTCCAATGCATTGCGTATGTCGGTGAAATAGTGGCTGAACTGGCGAAAACCCAGCGTGACATACAGGACCGCCACGCTCCAGGCAAAGGCCAGCAAGACATTGACCTGCCACAGCAGCCAGTGCACCAGCAGCGTCAGCAGCATGGGCACCATGACGACGAAAAGCCAGGTGATCCATCCGTGGTGCGGCTTGCCGGCGTCCAGGCTGCGGTGACCCCAGCGCGCCCAGCCCAGAAAAGCGGCATGAACCCAGTTGCCACGGGCCAATGGACGGGCCTGCTCCAGAATCAGTGCAAACAAAACGGCGAAAAAACTCATGGCAAATCATAACGGACCGTCACTTGCCCCCACGGTCGCCCACTGCGTGTGGCTCCCTGCCCCCCGAGGGGGCCGTTGCGCCTGCGGACCGGCTAAGCCGGTACCCGGCCCTTGCTGGTAATGAACTCACAGCCTACTTAAGCTGCGTGGTTCGCTGAATTCCTGAGAAAGCTTGGCTCAGGCGCTGAGAAAACGGTAGAAGTTGCGCAGCATGCCCGCCGTTGCGCCCCAGATGTAGCGCTCCCGGATTTCGCTGCCTGCTGTCTGACTCATCGGGTCGCTGTAGGGCATGGACAGCCACTGGCGCAGCACGCCATTGAACTCTGTTTCATGGCGCTGGTGGTGTGCGGGGTTCATCAGGAACCTGAGCGGGACTTCAAACACATCGGCCACTTCTCCCGGGTTGGGGTGCAGCTGAAAGCCTGGCCTGACCAGCGCCACGACTGGCGTGATGATGAACGCCGAACCGGTCACATAGGTCGGCAAGATGCCCAGCACCTCGACATGGTGGCGTGGCAAGGCTATTTCCTCGTGCGCTTCCCGCAATGCCGTGTCGACTGCATCTTGGTCGGTGTCGTCGGTGCGGCCCCCCGGGAATGCAATCTGGCCTGAATGCGTGGACAGGTTGGTCGAACGCTCGGTCAGCAACAGCATGAGCTCGTCGCGCATCACCAGGGGCAGCAACACTGCAGCCAGCGCCGGCTGACGGTCGGAAAAGCTCATTTCCACGCTGTGTTCAGGCGCCCACATCGGCGGATGGCGAAAGCGGTCACGCAGCGCTTGCGGCGTGAGCCGGTCAGCAGCCACGCCAGCCAGGTGGCTGTCGCTGCCCAGCACCGGAATGGAGCGCGGATCAAAAACGGGAAGGGAAAAAGACTTGGCGGATTTCATGGCGAAGCAGGATAACAAAGCATAAAAAAAGCCGCTCGGTGGAGCGGCTTTTCAAAAGCAACAGGTGCTTGGCAGGTGCTTTTATGCAGCCTGCACGGGCTGAACGGCCTTGACTGTCTTGACAGCCTTGATGCCCAGCTTTTCCTTGATACGCGCCGACTTGCCGCTGCGGCTGCGCAGGTAGTACAGCTTGGCGCGGCGCACATCGCCCTTGCGCTTGACTTCAATCTTG
This sequence comes from Burkholderiales bacterium, assembly GCA_038242795.1. Lineage (GTDB taxonomy): Bacteria > Pseudomonadota > Gammaproteobacteria > Burkholderiales > Burkholderiaceae_C > Polaromonas. The sequence continues at coordinate 677 of JBBSRS010000442.1, read as the reverse complement.
GCGATCAGCGGGCTGTACACCTGGAACGTACGCTCGACGCCTTCGCCATTGGAGATCTTGCGAACAATGAAGCTGGAATTGAGACCGCGATTGCGCTTGGCAATCACAACGCCTTCGAAAGCCTGCAAACGCTTGCGCGTGCCTTCAACCACGTTCACGCTCACGATGACGGTGTCGCCAGGCGCATAAACGGGAATGGTCTTGTTCAAGCGGGCAATTTCTTCCTGCTCAAGAGTCTGGATCAGATTCATGATTTTTCCATCTAACTAATTTCGCTCATGCACGCGCTACGCAAAAGACCGCAAATCCAGGGATTGATTCAAAAACAAATCAGGTGGTTGCAGTGGCCGCCAGAGGATCGAAAAGCCCATGAGTATAACAATTCAGGTGTCCGGCTCCGGATTTTCAGGTAAATCAGCCAGAAAGGCTTCATCGCCCTGGCTCAGGTGTCCAGCCTTGCGGGCTGCACGGACCAGTTCGGGGCGCTGGCGTTGGGTCAGCGCCAGCCGTTGGTCGCGGCGCCAGCGCTCAATGCGTGCATGGTTGCCAGACATCAAGATCGGCGGCACGGATTGCCCACGCCAGTCTTCGGGACGGGTGTAGTGCGGGCAGTCCAGCAGGCCATCGAGCGCAGGATTGAAACTGTCCATCTGGTGGCTTCCCTCGTCGTTCAGCAC
>JBBSRS010000441.1:0-2886 GCA_038242795.1 Burkholderiales bacterium | reverse complement strand
GAGCCGGTTTCCATCACGCAGGCCGAAACCCATGTGTTCGGCATCTGCCTGCTGAACGACTGGTCGGCTCGTGACCTGCAGGCCTGGGAATACCAGCCGCTCGGGCCTTTCCTGTCGAAGAACTTCGCCACCACGATTTCCCCGTGGATCGTGACGCTGGAAGCGCTGGCGCCTTACCGCCTTCCCTTTGAGCGACCCGAAGCAGACCCGCAGCCCCTGCCCTACCTGGATTCCGACAGCAACCGCCAGCAAGGCGCGCTCGACATCCAGTTGCAGGTCGGCCTGCTGACACCCCGAATGCGCGACGCCGGCCAAGGGGACGCCACCCTCTGCCGTACCAGCTACCGCCATGCTTACTGGACGGTGGCGCAGATGGTGACGCACCACACGGTCAACGGCTGCAATTTGCAGCCCGGCGACCTGTTCGGCAGCGGCACGCTGTCGGGCCCGACGCTGGACCAGGCCGGTGCGCTGATCGAGCTGACCACCGGAGGCAAGCACCCGCTGACCCTGCCCAACGGCGAAAGCCGCTCCTACCTCGAAGACGGCGACGCCGTCGTGATTCGCGGCTGGTGCGAAAAAGCCGGCGCTGCACGCATCGGCTTTGGCGAATGCCGGGGCACCGTGCTGCCTGCGCGAACCTGAACGGGCCCAGGTGCGGCCGGCATGGCATGGCCAGCCGCATCCCAAAATCACCTGCTCCCTTCGCCATACTTGCCGACAAACCTTTTTGTGCGTCAAATCAGGTGTTAGCGCACGTCCAGCATGATTTTTCAGCTCTTTTTTTGATAGTCAACATCACCTGCCCGACAGAAACCCACCCATGACGCCTGTTTCCGGCAAACGGCTGGTCTGCACCACCTGCCTGCGCCCGCAAAGCACCTGTATCTGCCACTGGGTGACACGCGTCGAGCATCCGGTCGAAGTGCTGATCCTGCAGCATCCCCTGGAGGTCGACAACCCGAAAGGCACTGCGCGCCTGCTGCATCTGAGCTTGCCACACAGCCGGCTGGTGACGGGTGAGGTGTTCGACCTGCCGGCCTTGCTGGCCGATCCGCCAGGGACCCGGGACGCCTCAGGCAACGCGAAGCGCAACCTGCTGCTCTACCCGCAAACGCCGCAAAACCAGCCGCCAGGCACCATGCCCAGCCAATTGGCACCGGGCGACCTGGAACACCCGGCCCGGCTGCGGCTGGTCGTTCTGGACGGCACCTGGCGCAAAAGCCTGAAGATGCTGCACGCCAACCCGCTGCTGCTGCAACTGCCGCGCCTGGCGTTGCAGAACGTGGGGGCGTCGCACTACCTGATCCGCAAGGCGCACCGGCCCGACCAGCTTTCAACGCTGGAGGCGACCTGCGCCGCCCTGTCCCAACTGCACGGTGGCACCGGTCCCTTCCAGCCGTTGATTGCCGCTTTTGACGGCTTTGTCGCCCGGCAAATGGGCCACCAAACCGTGCGCGGCAGCGTCCACACCCGCGCGCCGGACAGTTGAACAAATCAGGTCATCACGTTTTTCTATGAAACATTTGTTGCTATTTTTAAATAACACATGGCGCCAGCCTGTGGCAAGCAGCGTCTGGCAGCCAAATGCCCAGACCCGCCTGGCAACACATGCCATTAACCATGGCACTTGCCAAGGCTTTGCCAGCCCCACATAACCTGTTTCTTCGAAAACACCGTTGATCCGGTAACAACTCGACCACCCGGATCATCCGTTTGATGACGACTGCTTGAAACTGCCTTGCCATCACGGATTCAGGAAAAAAACTGAAGATTTACCCCCTAAAAGTGGTTATTTTCAGGTTTGTCAATAGTCCATTTGTGAGAACTTATTAGTCCGTTCATGAGATTGACGACTTTTACTGTTTTCGCAAACACTTAAGCCATTCAACAAATCCTCACGAATTAACTAAAAACGCAATGCTCCGACTCGCAATTTCAGGCCAATCCATTGAACCCACTGGACAAGGCCAACATGTGCCCGACAGTACACGGATTCCTCCTCGCCCCTTGGGAAGGAATCAATGAAAACCGAAAAAATGAAACCAAGCATCGTTTTCCTGGTGATGTCCGCGGTCGGCAAACCAGAAACGCTTGACCAGCTGGCGCATTCACTCGCGCCCCACACGGTGCTGGTGCACCATGACTTTTCCCAGACGCCGGACTTTGTGCTGACCGCTCCGAACATCCGGTTTGTCCCGAATCCCAAGCGCACCGGCTGGGCTTTCTTTGGCTTTGTCGACGGAATCTTCCACTCGATGAAGTACGCACTGGCCAACCTGGAGTTTGACTACCTGCAGCTGCTCAGCCCGAGTTGCCTGCCGATCAAACCCGTTGACGCCTTCGAGTCGCACATCTCCGGACGCGAGGAAGCCCATTTCGACTGCATCGACCTGTTTGCCGACCGGGATGCGCTGATGTCGGTCGGCTACAGAGCCCTGACGCCTGAAAAATCGTTTCGTCACCGGGTCGTGCGGCGTCTGGGCAATGCCTACTTTGGCGCGGCAAGCGGCCGGCGTGACGAGGCCGGCGTCTGGCTGCACAGCGGCGGCAAGAAAAGCATTCTGGCCTTGCTGGCACTGGGCATGTTCAAGGTGCTCAGCCGGCCATCGATCGGCCAGCATATTTTCGACGAGAAATTCCGGCCCTATTACGGCTCGACCTGGTTCGGTGCCAGTCGCCACGTCGTGGCCGCCATGCTGGAAAAATTCCAGCATCCCGGCGTGCGTGACTATTTCAGCCAGTTGTGCATTGCCGACGAATTTTTGATTCCGACGCTGCTGATGCATGTCGCGCCCGCCAAAGGTCCGATGAACCACTATGTCCAGCGGTTCGACCATGCGCATCCGGGAAAGATCGACGAAGACGCCATGCAGCAGCTCAAGT
>JBBSRS010000440.1:0-2905 GCA_038242795.1 Burkholderiales bacterium | reverse complement strand
GGTCTTCAAGACCCCGCAAAACGACATCATGATGTCGCTGGCCATTGCCGAGCACATGGCCAATGCGGGCGTCAAGACCGTCGCCTTCATCGGCTTTTCCGATGCCTACGGCGAAGGCTGGTTCAACGAGTTTTCCAAGGCCGCCGAACTGAAAAAGCTGCGCATCGTCGGCAACGAACGTTATGCGCGCAACGACACCTCGGTGACCGGCCAGGTGCTCAAGATCATGTCCACCAAGCCCGACGCCGTGCTGGTCGCCGGGTCAGGAACCCCTGCCGCGCTGCCGCAGAAAACCCTGAAGGAACGCGGCTACGCCGGCAAGATGTACCAGACGCATGGCGTGGCGAATGCCGACTTCCTGCGCGTCGGCGGCAAGGACGTGGAAGGCACCTTCCTGCCGTCCGGCCCGGTGCTCGTCGCCACGCAGCTCCCCGCCACGCATCCGGTGCGCAAGTCCGCGATGGCCTATGTCGATGCGTATGAAGCAGCCTACGGCAAGGGCAGCGTGTCCACCTTCGGCGCCCATGCCTGGGATGCCGGCCTGCTGATGAGCGCTGCCGTGCCGCAGGCGCTGAAAAAAGCCAAGCCCGGAACGCCCGAGTTCCGCGCCGCCTTGCGCGATTCGCTGGAAAACGTGCGCGACATGCCGGGTGCCCACGGCATTTTCAGCATGTCGCCCACCGACCACCTGGGCCTGGACCAGCGCGGCCGGGTGATGGTCAAGATCGAAAACGGCGCTTGGAAATACCAGCCCTGAGCATTAGCCTTCGATAAAAGCTGATCCGCGCCGGTTGCGCGCGGCGTGCAACCCCCCACGGGCCGCTGGCGGCCCAAACTGGATTTCTCATCATGGACCTTCAAATTGCCCTGATGCTGGGGCAGGACGGCCTCGTGAACGGCGCCATTTACGGACTGATCGCGCTGGCCCTGGTGCTGGTGTTCTCGGTCACCCGCGTCATTTTCATTCCGCAGGGCGAATTCGTGGCCTTCGGCGCGCTGTCGATGGCCATGCTGCAGGCAGGAAAAGTTCCCGCCACGCTGTGGCTGCTGCTGGCCTTGGCGCTGATGACGCTGGTGGCAGAGGCCTGGCGCCACCAGCGCGGCACCACCGTGGACTGGGCGTCCACGGCGGTGTGGGCGGTGGCCCTGCCGGCGGTTGCCTGCGCGCTGGTGCTGCTGGTCCGGCCGGCGTCGATCTACCTGCAGGCGCTGACCACGCTGGTGCTGATCACGCCGCTCGGGCCGCTGCTGTACCGGCTGGTGTACCGGCCGCTGGCGGACGGAACGGTGCTGGTGCTGCTGATTGTTTCGGTGGCGCTGCATGGCGTGCTGGTCGGGCTGGGCCTGCTGTTTTTCGGCGCCGAGGGTTCGCGCACGCCGGCGTTTTCGGAAGCGCGGTTCGAGCTGGGCGGCATTCCGGTCACCGGGCAGTCGCTGGTGGTGGTCGCCGTCACCGCCCTGCTGGTGGTGGCCATGTTCCTGTTTTTTGGCCGTTCCATCGTCGGCAAGGCCTTGCGCGCAACCGCCATGAACCGGGTGGGCGCGCGGCTGATGGGCATTCCGACCGAATTGTCGGGCGACGTGAGCTTTGCGCTGGCCGCGCTGATTGGCGCGGTGTCCGGGCTGCTGATTGCGCCGCTGACCACGGTGTACTACGACACCGGCTTCCTGATTGGCCTGAAAGGCTTTGTCGCGGCGATTGTGGGCGGACTGGCCAGCTATCCGCTGGCATTGGCTGGCGCCCTGATCGTTGGCCAGCTGGAATCGTTTTCCTCGTTCTGGGCCAGTGCCTACAAGGAAGTGCTGGTGTTCACCCTGATCATTCCGGTGCTGTGGTGGCGTTCACTGCAAAGCCGCCATGTGGAGGATGAAGAATGAACACCCGCCACCTGACCCTGGCCGCCGTGGCCGCGCTGGCGCTCAGTTGGGGCCTGCTGCCCGACTTCACTTTGACGCTGCTCAGCTACATCGCCCTGTATGCGCTGGTGGCCGCCGGCCTGGTGATGCTGACCGGCGTCGGCGGCATGACCTCGTTTGGCCAGGCCGCCTTTGTCGGCATGGGCGCCTATGACACGGCGTGGGTGTGCACATCGACACTGGCGGCGCAGTATTTGCCAGCGGCGCTGGCGGGCAGCGCCTGGCTGCCGTGGGTCGGACTGGCGCTGGGGCTGGCGACGACCTTTGCGCTGGCCTGGATGCTGGGCGCGATCACGCTGCGGCTGTCGGGCCACTACCTGCCGCTGGGCACGCTGGCCTGGGGCCTGAGCCTGTATTACCTGTTCGGCAACATTCCCGGACTGGGCGGCTTCACCGGCCTCTCCGGCCTGCCGCCGCTGGCGCTGGGCGGGTTCTCGCTGTCAACGCCGATGCGGCTCGGGCCGGTCATCTGGGGCGTGCTGCTGCTGGCCCTGTGGGCGCTGCACAACCTGCTCGATTCGCGCGAGGGCCGGGCGATTCGCGCGCTCAAGGGCGGCCGGGTGATGGCCGAATCCATGGGCATCGACACGGCGCACTACCGCATCAAGCTGTTTGTGCTGGCGGCCCTGCTGGCGGCCATCTCGGGCTGGCTGTATGCGCATTTGCAGCGCTTCGTGAACCCGACGCCGTTCAACATCAACATCGGCATCGAATACCTGTTCATGGCGGTGGTCGGCGGCGCCGGCCACCTGTGGGGCGCGGTGCTGGGCGCGGCGCTGATCACGCTGCTGAAAGAGCAGCTGCAGGACATCCTGCCCAGGCTGCTGGGCACCAGCGGAAATTTCGAGATCGTGGTCTTCGGCCTGCTGATGCTGCTGGTGCTGCAGCGCTTTGCCGATGGCCTGTGGCCGCGCCTGGCAGGCTGGACGCAGCGCTGGATACGGCCAGCCAGGGCGGCCAAACTTGCTGCGGCGTCAGGGCATGCCCC
>JBBSRS010000439.1:0-2914 GCA_038242795.1 Burkholderiales bacterium | reverse complement strand
TGGCACCACCGGCCTGATCATTGAGCGTGACAACGGCGAAGGCACAGCCGACAAGGCCTGTCCCGAAGGCCAGAAGCGCACCGACTGCTTTCACGACATCGCCAGGTTCAAGCGCGTCTACAAGATCGAGATGAGCGAGGCCAACGTCGGCGGCCCGGTGCGAAAAATCGGCTTCATCGACCTGATGGCCATCGCCGACCCGGCCCGGCTGGCGCGCAAGCCCCTCACCAATGGCGTACTGACCTTTCCCTTTTTCACGATCGAGAACGTCGATGTGGTGGACGGCACGCACATCGTGGTCGGCAACGACAACAACCTGCCGTTTTCCAGCAGCCGCGAGCCCAACAAAGCCGACGACAACGAACTGGTGTTGCTGGAAGTCGGCGATTTCCTGAAGGCCAGATAAGGCGCGAAGAGGAAGAGGGCGGATGCATGGCACTTGCCGGCATCCGCTTGTGGCCAATCTATGCCACTATAAAAATAATAGCTGCTTGCGCCCGCCCTGATTGCGCGATCGCCCTGAAACACTACATTTTTGACTGGAACACCAGCCCGGCGTGCTCGCGCAGCGCATGGAACTTGATCTTCGGCCACTGCTGCTCGACGGCGCGCAGCGTGGCGCTGTGGTCCACCAGCAGCGTCGGCGCATCGACCGCGTCCAGCGCCACGCGGTGCGCGTTGGCGTCGATGAATTTTTTCAACTCGTTCGGGTCATCGCAGGTGACCCAGCGCGCCAGGTTGAAATTGCTTTGCAGGATGCGCGCCTTGACGCCGTATTCATGCTCCAGCCGGTGCGCCACCACCTCGAACTGCAACTGGCCGACGGCGCCCAGCAGCAGCAATGACCCGGCAATCGGCCGGAACACCTGAATCGCGCCTTCTTCGCCCAGCTGCGTCAACCCGGCGCGCAGCTGCTTGCTGCGCAGCGGGTCGGCCACTTCGACCGCGCGGAACATTTCCGGCGCAAAGAAGGGCAGGCCGGTGAACTGCAGCGCTTCGCCCTCGGTCAGCGTGTCGCCGAGCTGCAAGATGCCGTGGTTGGGAATGCCGATGATGTCGCCGGCAAACGCCGTGTCCAGCAGCTCGCGGCGCTGGCTCATGAAGCTGACCACCGTGTTGGGCCGCATTTCCTTGCCGCTGCGCACCACCTTGAGCTTCATGCCGCGCGTGAACTCGCCGCTGGCCACGCGCAAGAAGGCAATCCGGTCGCGGTGCGCCGGGTCCATGTTGGCCTGGATCTTGAACACCACGCCGGAAAACTTCTTTTCTTCCGGATGCACGATGCGCTGCATCGCCGGCCGGTCGGCAGGGGCCGGCGCCAGGTCGACCAGTGCATCGAGCACCTCCTGCACGCCGAAGTTGTTGATGGCCGAACCGAAAAACATTGGTGTCTGCTTGCCCGCCAGGAACGCTTCGCGGTCGAATTCAGGCGACGCGCCTTCGAGCAGTTCGAGCTCGTCCTGCGCCTGGGTGAATTCGGCACCGAAGCGTTTGGTGGCTTCGACATTGTCCAGACCTGCCAAGATTTCATCGTCGCCGCCGGCCTTGTCATCGCCGGGGCTGAAGACGCGCATGCGCTTTTCGCGCCGGTCATACACGCCGTGGAACAGCTTGCCCATGCCGACCGGCCAGGTGAAGGGCACGACCGTCATGCCGAGCTCCTGCTCGATCTCGTCCATGATGTTCATCGGGTCCTGCACCTCGCGGTCCATCTTGTTGACGAACGTCAGGATCGGCGTGTTGCGGGCGCGGCACACCTGCAGCAGGCGGCGGGTTTGCGGCTCGACGCCGTTGGCTGCATCGATCACCATCAGCGCCGCATCGACGGCGGTCAGCACGCGGTAGGTGTCTTCGGAAAAATCCTGGTGGCCGGGCGTGTCCAGCAGGTTGATCACGCAGTCGCGGTATTCCATCTGCATGACCGAAGAGGCGACGGAAATGCCGCGCTGCTTTTCAATCTCCATCCAGTCGGACGTGGCATGGCGCGCGGCTTTCCGGGCCTTGACGCTGCCGGCGATCTGGATGGCGCCCGAGAACAGCAGCAGCTTTTCGGTCAGCGTGGTCTTGCCGGCGTCGGGGTGGGAAATGATGGCAAACGTGCGGCGGCGCTTGACTTGCTTGGCGATTTCGGTGGTTTCGGACATAACCGGTGATTATCCATTGCCCCCACGCTCCCCACTGCGTGTGGTTCGCTGCCCCCCGAGGGGGTGGCTGCGCCTGCAGCCCGGCAAAGCCGGTTCTGCGGCCCTGGCTGGTGAAAAAGGATCGCCCTGAGCTGCGAGCGTCTTATAAAGCTAAGCCTATGTTCTCAGTGGCACTTGATCGGGCAGGCGGGCAAAGCGCGGCTGGCGCACCCCGTCAATCACCACTTCTTCGTTGAACATCGCCGCGGGCCGCACCCACAGGCCGCGCTCGCCATAGAGTGCGCGGTACAGCGTCATCGGCTCCAGGGTTTCACTGTGGCGCACCGTGCCGATGACTTCGTAGGGCAGGTCTTTGTAGTGGCGGTAAAGTCCGGGCGGGGTTTCAATCAGCGGCGGCAAAGAATCTGGCATGGGCAATCAACTGGCAAGAAAGAAGCTGGGACAATGGGGCGATGCATCCTAACGCCTTACTCGACTGTTGTACCGAGCTTCTCAAGCAGGTTCTTAAATTTGACCACCCCGCCGACATGGTGGTGTCGCGCTATTTCCGCGAAATGCGGCTCGGCCCGCGTGAGCGCGCCACCGTGGCAGAAACCATTTATGGGGTGCTGCGCAAAAAAAATCTCTACGCCTACCTGGCCCAGCACGGCGTCGGCGTGCCCGAGCGCCGTCTGGCGATTCTCGGTTTTGCCGCGCCGCGCGATTATCTGGAGGGCGCACTGACCGACCAGGAACATGACTGGCTGTCGCGCTGCGACCAAGTCAAGCCG
>JBBSRS010000438.1:0-2924 GCA_038242795.1 Burkholderiales bacterium | reverse complement strand
GAAAAGCAGAAGCAGGCCGTCGTTGAAAAACAAAAGGCGGCGGCCACGGTGGCAGCGAATGCCGAAAAGCAGAAAGAAGCAGCGGCCCCCGCTGCGGCCGCGAAACAATAGGCCGCTGCGGCTGCCACCGCCGCGGCCAATGCCGAAAAGAAAAAAGAGGCAGCGGCTGCCGCCGCAGACGCAAAACAAAAGGCCGCTGCTGCAGGGGCGGAAAAGGCACGCCAGGCGGCCATCCAGAAACGCATCATGGACATGGCCGGTGCGGGAAATTCCGACGGGCCGTCCGGCGCGGGCGCTGCCAAAGCCAGCGGTCCTTCGGCGGGCTATGCCGGCAAGGTCAGGGCGCGGGTCCTGCCGAACGTGGTGTTCAACGACGACATTCCCGGCAACCCCAAGGCGGAAGTCGAGGTGCGGACCACGGCCGACGGCACCATCATGAGTCAGCGACTGATTGCGTCCAGCGGCAACAAAGCCTGGGACGATGCGGTGCTCAAGGCCATCGTTCGCACCGGCTCGCTGCCGCGCGATGTCGATGGCCGGGTGCCGACACCCATGATCATCGAATTCCGGCCCAACTAGGCCGGCTTGGTGCTGACTATTAAATAGATAGCTGGTTGCGCCCGCCCAGTATGCGAAAAAGCCCTATTTCATTCATAAACGATGCGTGCCAGCCCCTTGTCGGCCTGCGCCGTCCAGCTGGCCAGCGCCGCGTCGGTCGGGAAAAACCGGGCGGCATCGCCCAGCTGCAACTCGGCCGTCACGCCGTGGCGGCGCAGATTCAGCCGCACCGCCAGGCCACGCACGGGCTCTGACACATCGGCCAGGCCGCTCTGGCGCGGCGGAAAGTCCCGGACCAGCCTTGAAATGTCCGGCGCCGTGCCATTGACCGCAACACGCAGGAACTTGCCGAAACGGCAGCGCGCTGACTCCAGGTCCCAGACCTGCGTGAGCTTGAAACGCCGGCCAAAGCGCTCGGACGCACCCTGCAGCGTTCCCTGCACCACCACCAACTCGTCCTCTTTGAGCAAATTGCGGTTGGCGTTGTAGGTCGCCTCGTCCACCGAGGCTTCCAGCACATCGGTCTTGTCGTCGAGCTTGAAGATGATCAGCTTGCCGCGGTTGCCGTTGATGATGCGAAGGTCGGTGACGATGCCGGCCAGCAGTTGCGAGTCGCGCGAGTCAATCAGGTCGTCGATCTTTCGCTTGGCGAACTGCCGCACTTCCTTCTCCACCTCGTCAAACAGGTGGCCCGACAGGTAAAAACCGATGGCGGTTTTCTCCAGCACCAGACGCGCCTTGACGCCAAACATCGGCATCTCGACCAGTTCCGGCTCCTGCGTGCTGGCCGCATGCGAGTCGGACATGTCGAACAGTCCGCTCTGGTTGGCATTGGCCTGCGTGGCAGCCGAAAAATCAAAGGCCCGCTCAACAGACGCCAGCAGCGCGGCGCGGTTCAGGTGCAGCTTGTCGAAGGCACCGCCCTTGATCAATGATTCCACCGTGCGCTTGTTCATCTTGCTGCGGTCCACCCGCACACAAAAATCAAACAGCGAGGTGAACGGCCCGCCTTCTTTTCGGGCCGCAACAATGGCGTCAATCGCTTGGCGGCCGGTGCCTTTGAGGGCACCCAGGCCGTAGCGTACTGATTTGGCGGTGATCGGCTCGAAGCGGTAGTCGCCTTCGTTGATGTCGGGCACCTCGAATGTCAGCCCCATCTTGTGGGCGTCGCCAAACAGGATTTTCAGCTTGTCGGTGTCGTCCATTTCGACGGTCATGTTGGCGGCAAAGAACTCGGCCGAGAAATGCACCTTGAGCCAGGCCGTGTGGTAAGCCAGCAGCGCATAGGCGGCGGAGTGCGACTTGTTGAAGCCGTAGCCCGCGAATTTTTCCATCAGGTCGAACACCTCGTCGGCCTTTTCCTCGCTCAGGCCGTTGATGCCGGCGCCCTTGCGGAAGATTTCCCGGTGCTGGGCCATCTCCTTTTCGTCCTTCTTGCCCATCGCGCGGCGCAGCATGTCGGCGCCGCCCAGCGAATAGCCGCCCAGGATCTGCGCGGTCTGCATCACCTGCTCCTGGTACACCATGATGCCGTAGGTTTCCTCCAGCATCGGCTTGACGCGCGGGTCCGGGTATTCGGGCACTTCCTTGCCCTGCTTGCGGGCAATGTAGGTCGGAATCAGGTCCATCGGGCCCGGACGGTAGAGCGCATTCATCGCGATCAGGTCTTCGAGCCGGTCGGGCCGCGCGTCCTTCAGCATCCGCTGCATGCCGATACTTTCAAACTGGAACACAGCCTCGGTCTTGCCGTCGGCAAACAGCCGGTACACCCGCGCATCGTCGAGCGGCAGATCCTCAAACTTGAAGTCTTTTTGCGCCGGGTAGCGGGCGATGATGAACTCGCGCGCAATTTCCAGAATGGTCAGCGTCGCCAGTCCCAAAAAGTCGAACTTCACCAGGCCAATCGCCTCGACGTCGTTCTTGTCGTACTGGCTGACCGCCGACGTGCTGCCGGGCTGCAGGTATAGCGGGCAAAAGTCGGTCAACTTGCCCGGCGCAATCAGCACGCCGCCGGCATGCATGCCGACGTTGCGCGTCAGGCCTTCAAGCTTGCGCGCCAGCTCCAGCAGGGTGCGAACGTCTTCTTCCTTGGCCTCGCGGTCGGCCAGCATCGGCTCGGCCTCCAGCGCATAGACCATCTTGTCGTTTTTCTTGCGGTCTGGCGGCACCAGTTGCAGCGTAACGGCCTGGCCGGGCTTGTTCGGAATCAGCTTCGAAATGCTGTCGCAAAAGCCGTAAGGGAAATCGAGCACCCGGCCGACGTCGCGAATCGCCGCGCGCGCCGCCATCGTGCCGAAGGTGACGATCTGGCTGACGGCGGTGTGGCCGTACTTGTCCTTCACATAGTCAATCACGCGGTCGCGGTT
>JBBSRS010000437.1:0-2925 GCA_038242795.1 Burkholderiales bacterium | reverse complement strand
TAAAACAGAAAGCCACGCAGCGAAAGCGGGATAACTTGCATTTGGCTTGTAGGGGCGCTGCGAAAAAAATCGGTAGACCACTTGGAGACCAAGGTGCCAATGCCCTGGGTGGCCTTCCCATCAAAGTGTATCCGGACCATGCCGGTGGCTTTTATTTCCAGCGGCTCTTCGAGCGTCGTTCAGTTCGTTTGGCGTTACAGGGACTTGGTGCGTGCGCTCGAATTTGGGGAGACCATCGCCATCTGCCCTGCAACTGCAATGGCTTCTGCCAGTGTTGCGTTCTTTGACGGTTAATTCGCGGTGTGTAGCGGTTGGAACTCCGTCAAGCCTCCGACCAGTGGGCCGGCATGTCAGTGTCCAAAATGCATCAAAAGGTGCGCTTGTGCACAACCAGAAACGGGAAAACGACAGATCGAACTTGGCGAAACATGGTTGATCAGTGTCCAGCCAGCATGCTGTCCACCTTGAAGATGCAGCAGCCTGTCGCGCTGCAGGGTTGCGTCACTTCGGTTCATCACCACCTCGAGTGCAGCCTTGTCCAACGCCTCCCCCAGGCCACACAATGCAAGGGCTGGGGACGCTGGCGAGCATGCTTGCGTACCAGGCCAGACAAAGTGCGAACCCACAGAACCGCCGTGGTGGGCGTGGTGGGATTTGGGTGCTGGGTTCTTACCTTGTTCGCAATTTCAGGAGAGATGGTACTGCAGGGAAAACTTCAGCAATGGCTGTTCAGTTTTTGATCGCGAGCAAACTGTTATCTGTATTTTCGCCTGACACTTCTTGCGCCGGATTTGATGCTGCAAGTCTTCAGCTTGACCTTCCCACCTGGGAGTTTAGAGCTGCATGGAATGTTTAGCCATCAAAGCGCCCAATGGAATGTCTCTTCCATTGGGCGGAATCGTTTGAAACTGTGCACAAAGGAATATTTAAATTACCGCAAACCGCCAGAGGTGCTGTGTCAACGACTGACATGTGCGTAGATGAACCACCTCCCAGCAGTCCAAAAATTTTCCTTTTTCTTTTCCTTCAATAACATGCGGCAAAAATGGGGCAGAACTCCCAGAATGCACAGTCACCCCCGTATATAAATGGCCGCAAGCACAAAGGCCGCCATCCACATGGTTTCCACCACCAGCAAGGTGAACGGCTTCCAGCCAGATTTGGCCAACTCCTGAAATGAGGTCTTGATGCCCAAAGCCGAAATAGCCACCACCAGACACAAGCGGGAGAGATCGCCCAGTCCCTTGCCTACCTCGGCCGGCACAAAGCCAAGCGAGTTGATCCCCACCAGGAAAACGAACACCCAGAGGAACCACGGCACCAGAGGTTGCTTTTTGGCGGTGGTCAGACCGCCGGCGGCTGACTTGTCACGTTCAAGCTGTTCGCGCTCGGTCTTGAACATGGTCGACACCACCACCACCACCACCGCCAGCATGGCCACGCGAAACAGCTTGACAATTGTCGCGTAATCACCGGTTGGATGGTCGATGGTATAGCCCGCGCCGACCACCTGCGCCACGTCGTGGATGGTTCCACCCAGGAACAGACCTGCCAGTTCGGGCGGCAACTTGAGTGCAATTGCAATCAGCGGGTAAAACACCATGGCCACGGTGGAGAGCACCGTCACTGTCACCACCACGGTCAGGGTGAAACGTTCGCTTTCCTTGTTGTGCGGCAGCACCGACGAGATCGCCAAGGCCGCCGAGGCGCCGCAGATCGCCACCGAACCACCGGACAGCACGCCTTGGGCGCGGTTCAGCCCCAGGCGTTTGCCCAGGAAATAACCCACCAGCAAGGTCGTGATCACCGCAACTATCACGATCGCTGCGGTAGACCAGCCTAAGCCAGCGATCTGTGTGGCGGTAATGCGCGCACCAAGCAAGCCCACCCCCAGACGCAGGACGTTTCGGGAACAGAACTCGATGCCGGGTTTGGCCTTGGGGTCCGAACTCAGGTAATGAAACGCAACGCCGAAGAACAGGGCATACAGCAGTTGCGGGCCGCCATGCAGCGTGGAAACCAGGGTGGCGGCCATAGCCACCACCCCGGCCAGCAACGTACCAGGCAGCACATGCATCACGAACTTCAAGGGATTGCCCCACCCGGATGCGGCCGTGCTCATGCGCGATCTCCACGACCTGCTAAACGGGTGGCCACCAGCACCGCAAGCGCACATGAAGTGATGCGCGCCGTGATGGAGTCAGAGCGGCTGGTGAGGATGATGGGCACCTTCATGCCCAGCACCAAACCCGCGCACTCTGCACCGGCGGTGTACACCAGCTGCTTGTAGAGCATGTTGCCGGCTTCCAGATTGGGCAGCAACATGATGTCGGGCCGGCCCGCCACTTCGGACACGATGCCTTTGTTGATGGCTGACTCGGCGGAAACCGCGTTGTCGTAGGCCAGAGGACCATCGAGGATGGCGCCAGTGATCTGACCCCGATCGGCCATCTTGCACAGTGCGGCAGCGTCCAGCGTGCTTGCAATGGCGGGGTTGATGTTTTCCACGGCCGAAAGAATGGCCACACGCGGACAGGCCACGCCGATGGCGTGTGCAAAATTGATGGCGTTTTGCACGATGTCGCGCTTTTCCATGAGTCCCGGTTCAATGTTGACCACGCAGTCGGTCAGCACCAATGGGCGATCCGCGCCAGGGACATCCAGCACAAAGGCGTGGCTGGCACGCGAGCCGCCGCGCAGGCCGGCGTCACGCGACACGGCAGCACCCAGCAATTCGTCGGTGTGCAAGCTGCCCTTCATCAAGGCGGCGGCGGCACCTTCGCGACACAGGGTGGCGGCCTGAGCAGCAGCGGCACGCGGGTTGTCCGAGGTTTCAACCATTTCGATGCCAGACAATTCCAGACCACCCTGTTGGGCGGCGGCTTGCATGCGGGCGCGAGGCCCCACCAGTATCGGAATGATGAG
>JBBSRS010000436.1:0-2929 GCA_038242795.1 Burkholderiales bacterium | reverse complement strand
GGACTGGTGGGTTTTGACGACACGGAATGGTCGCCTTACATCGGCCCCGGCCTCACCACCATCGCCCAGCCGACCAACGAACTGGGCCGGCTGGCGGCCAATTGCCTGATGGAACGGCTGCAGGGCCTGGACCTGCCGCCGCGCCAAATTCTCCTGTCCGGCCAGCTCTTGCCGCGTGGCTCGTCGGTGCCAAAAATTCTTTCCCCCACCTAGGGTTTTCACGGAGTTACAGACAGGCCATGTCTGATTTAATCGTTCAATGAAACCGGTTTCAGGATGATCAAAATCAGAACCTTGTCATGTTTTCACAAAAACTCATTGTTTCTTCCCTGTTCAAAGACTTGACGGCGCTTGCGATGTCAGCGTTGCATCCATGAACTACAACTTTCAATTCGGTGACGTCTTCGCAGCGTGGCCGCTGCTGCTCAGGGGCACTTGGAACACGGTTGAGCTGTCGCTGCTGGCGATGCTTTTGGGGTTGGCCGTGGCCATCGTCTGCGCCTGGGGCAAGACAGCCGGCCCGAAACCGCTGCGCTTTGTGATCAACGTCTATATCGAGTTGATCCGCAACACGCCGTTTCTGGTGCAGCTGTTCTTTTTCTTTTTCGCCTTGCCGGCGCTGGGTCTGCGCTGGTCAGCCTACACGGCTGCGCTGACGGCGCTGGTCATCAACCTGGGCGCCTACGCGACTGAAATCATCCGCGCCGGCATCGAGTCGATTCCGAAAGGCCAGATCGAAGCCGGCCTGGCGCTGAACCTCAAGCGCCACGAGATTTTCCGCTTCGTCATTTTGAAGCCGGCGCTCAAGGCGATCTACCCGGCGCTGACCAGCCAGTTCATCCTGCTGATGCTGAGTTCGGCCGTGGTGTCGGCCATTTCCGCCGACGACCTGACCTCGGTCGCCGCCAACCTGCAGTCGCAAACCTTTCGCAGTTTCGAGATCTACATCGTCGTGGCGGGCATCTACCTGCTGCTGGCGCTGGCGTTCTCTGCACTGTTCCGCCTTGTCTACAAGGTCAGCCTCAACTACCCGGATCGTCGGTGATGCGTACTTTCGGACTGCCTGAATTCCTGTTCATCCTTGAAGCGGCCAAATGGACGATTGCACTGTCGATGATCGCTTTTGCAGGCGGCGCCATCGGTGGGCTGCTGGTGGCGCTGGGCCGCACGTCTGAAAACCGGCTGGCGCAGTTTCTCTCCGGAGGGTTCATCCAGATATTCCAAGGGACGCCGCTGCTGCTGCAACTGTTCCTGGTGTTTTTCGGCGCGCCGGTGCTGGGCTTTGACATCAACCCGTGGATTGCCGCAGGCGTCGCGCTTATTTTGAACAGCAGCGCTTTCCTGGGTGAAATCTGGCGCGGCTGCATCCAGGCGATTCCCGCCGGCCAGGTGGAGGCGGCGCATGCGCTGAGCCTGTCGTACGTTTCGCGCATGCGTTTTGTCGTCCTGCCGCAGGCCTTCAAGATTGCGCTGGCGCCCACCGTCGGCTACATGGTGCAGATCATCAAGGGCACCTCGCTGGCAGCGATCATCGGCTTCGCCGAAATCACCCGCGCCGGCCAGATCATCAACAACGCCACGTTCCAGCCGCTGATTGTCTTCAGCGTGGTCGCGGCGATTTATTTCGTGCTGTGCTGGCCACTGTCGCTGATGGCCGCGCACATGGAACGCCGGCAAGCAGCGGCACTGACGCGCTGATTTCAGCCCCGCTTTCGACTTGTTTTTTAATACCAACTGGAGACTTCCCGATGATCAAGCTTCTGCAACGCCGCGTCTTTACCACCACCGCCCTGGCCCTCGGCCTGGCCGCCACCCTGGGTGCCTGGGCGCCCGCCGCCAGCGCGCAAAGCGTGGCCGACATCAAGAAAAAAGGCGAGCTGACGGTCGGCATGCTGGTCGATTTCCCGCCCTACGGCACCATGAACAGCAGCAACCAGCCCGACGGTTATGACGCCGATGTGGCGCGCCTGATGGCCAAGGACCTGGGCGTCAAGCTCAACCTGGTGCCCGTCACCGGCCCGAACCGCATTCCTTTTTTGCTGACCAACAAGGTCGACCTGCTGGTCGCCTCGCTGGCCGTGACGCCCGAGCGCGCCAAGCAGGTGCAGTTTTCCAAGCCCTATGCGGCCGCCAGCATCGTGCTGTACGGTGACAAGAAGGCTGACCTGAAGGCGCCCGCCGACCTGAAGGGCAAGCGCGTTGGCGTCGCCCGCGCCAGCACCCAGGACGTGGCGCTGACCGCCGTGGCGCCCGAGGGGATCGAAATCCGCCGCTTCGACGACGACGCATCGGCCATGCAGGCGCTGCTGTCGGGACAGGTGGACGCCATTGGCTGCTCCACCACGGTGGCCGCACAGATTGCCAAGCGCGCCCCGGCCAATACCTATGAAAACAAATTCCTGCTGCGCCAGCAGGTCATGGGCGTGGCGATGCGTCCCGGCCAGGACGAGTTGCTCAAAACCGTGGACGATTTTGTCGCCCGCAACACGGCCAACGGCGAACTCAACAAGCTGTACCAGAAATGGCTGCAGACAGACCTGCCCAAGCTGCAGTAATCCTTGAACCACAACGGACCACGGTGCTTTTATGACAGACACAATGCATTCCCCCGCGCCGGCTACCCGGGCTGCCGGCGCCGCCGAGCCCATCATCCGCATCGAGGCGGTGGACAAGTGGTATGGCAAGTTCCAGGTGCTGACCGGCATCGACCTGAACGTCGCGCCGGGCGAGCGCATTGTGGTCTGCGGCCCCTCCGGGTCGGGCAAATCGACATTGATCCGCTGCATCAACCGGCTCGAAGTGGTGCAAAAAGGGCGCATCGTGGTCGATGGCATCGACCTGACGGCCGGCGGCAAGAATGTCGATTCGGTGCGCCAGGAAGTCGGCATGGTGTTCCAGCAGTTCAACCTGTTTCCGCACCTGACGATTC
>JBBSRS010000435.1:0-2929 GCA_038242795.1 Burkholderiales bacterium | reverse complement strand
CTTCGAACCAGCGCTTGAGCACGGCGCGTTCGTCGTCGGTGATCTGCGTGGTATTGCCCATGGGCATGATCTTCAGCACCACCGCCTGCTGGTACAGCGCCTGGGCATGCTGCTTGATGAGCTCGGGGGTGTGCAGGGCCACGCCCTTGCTTTGCACCTGTGCGTTGTGACACAGGGTGCAGCGCTGGTCGATGACCATCTTGACTTCAGCAAAATTCACCGGCTTGCCAGCAGCGGCGATGGTGGCGGCCGACGGCGGCGGCGGCGCCATCCACACCACCAGCCCGACCAGGATGGCCACGCCCAGACCGGCATATTCCCAAGGGGCGCGCTTGCCCTGCACGCCGGCCTTGTGGCGGGCCACGAAGCTGTGGCGAATCAACGCGCCGGCCAGCATCATGGCGACCAGCACCAGCCAGTTGCCCTTGGCCGAATACAGCCAGCCGTAGTGGTTGGACAGCATGGCAATCAGCACTGGCAATGTGAAATAGGTGTTGTGTACGCTGCGCTGCTTGGCGCGCCAGCCATACACCGGGTCCACCGGCAGGCCGGCTTTGAGCTGTGCCACCACCTTGCGTTGGCCGGGAATGATCCAGACAAAGACGTTGGCGCTCATGGTGGTGGCCAGCATGGCGCCCACCAGCAAAAAGGCGGCACGGCCGGCAAACAGCTGGCAAGCCAGCCACGAAGCGAACACCACGAAAACCAGCAGTCCGGCGCCAACGATCAGGTCACCGTTTTTGCGTCGGCCAAAGGTGCGGCAGATGGTGTCGTACACCAGCCAGCCGGCCACCAGAAAGCCCAGCGCGGCACCAATGGCGGCACCGGCGGACCAGTCGTACACGCTTTTGTCAACCAGGAAGGTGGCCGCGTTGAACAGGTAGAGCACCGTGAACAGCGCAAAACCGGTCAGCCAGGTGGAATAGCTTTCCCAGTAGAACCAGTGCAGGTTCTCGGGCATCTGCTTGGGCGCGACCAGGTATTTTTGCGGGTGGTAGAAGCCCCCGCCGTGCACGGCCCAGAGTTCGCCGTCCACACCTTTTTTGACCAGTTCCGGGTCGTCGGGCTTGGTCAGGCTGCTGTCCAGAAAAACAAAGTAGAACGACGAGCCGATCCAGGCAATCGCCGTGATGACGTGGGCCCAGCGCAGCAGCAGGTTGGCCCAGTCGAGAAGGTATGCGGTATCCATTTGCACGCTCACAGTCAAGGAATGCACAGCCATCATGCGCTGCGCTTTCCCCTTACCACTGCGGGCTCTCTAAGGAGTGGACATCGCAACCGGGTTTACCAGCTCCAGAAGGGCCGGCCGACTCGGGCTCCGCGGCGACGTGGAATTAATGTATACAGTTTATGCCGCACGAATTAACAGGGTTTTCCCGGTATCGTGTAAAAAAATATTGCATCGTCACACCGCAGGCAAGAACCCGGCCAACCTGCCGGCGCTCAAGAGCCCCGGTAGGTTGCGTAGGTCCAGGGCGTCACCAGCAAGGGGACGTGGTAATGGCCCTGCGCATCGGCGATGCCGAAATCAACCGGCACCACATCGACAAAGGGCGGCTCGGGCAGCACGACGCCACGGGCACGAAAATACGCCGCAACGTCGAACAGCAGGCGATAACGCCCGACAGCCATGGCGCCGGCGTCCAGCAACGGCCCGCCATCGTTGCGGCCATCGGCATTGAGGGTCACGGTTTTGAGGGTTTCGACGCTTGCGCCCTCAAGGCGCTGAAGCGTCACCTTCATGCCGGCAGCAGGGCAACCGTTCATGGTGTCGAGCACATGGGTGCTGAGATGGCCCATAAAAATTCT
The DNA here is from genome assembly GCA_038242795.1 of Burkholderiales bacterium. GTDB lineage: Bacteria > Pseudomonadota > Gammaproteobacteria > Burkholderiales > Burkholderiaceae_C > Polaromonas. Next base: position 1,120 of record JBBSRS010000435.1, on the reverse strand, counting down.
CCTTTTTTGAACATAACGAAACTGACACGATTCCCGAACATCGGGCGCTGAAAATGACAAAAACTTGTTTTACCGAAATAAATTGTATACACTTTGAAAATCATAATGAATACGCCATCACAAAAATCCATGAAACGGCTTAACCATCTTCAGGTTGTCGGCGCCAGGGAAGCGGCTGCGCCACCCGGCTCGACGCAACGCATCGTGGCGTCCATCACGGGCGCTATCGTCGAGCGCCGGCTGATGCCGGGCACCAAGCTCACCGAGCAAAAGATCGCTGACATTTTTGACGTTTCACGCACCATCGTGCGCCAGGCCCTGAACCAGCTCAGCCGCGAGCACCTGGTGGTTCTGGAGCCGGCGCGTGGCGCGTCCGTCGCCATGCCCAGCATCGAAGAGGCACGCCAGGTGTTTGAAGTGCGCGCCATGATTGAAGCGGCCATGGTGCGCCAGCTCTGCGGCAAAATCACCGATGTACAAATTGCGCAACTGCGCACCCACCTGCGCAACGAGCAGGAAGCCGTCAGGCGCACCGATGTGTCGGGCCGCACGCGTTTGCTGGCCGACTTTCACGTGCTGCTGGCGCGCCTGCTGGGCAATGAGGTGTTGGCCCAGTTGCTGGCCGATCTGCTCAGCCGCTCGTCGCTGATCTCGCTGATGTACCAGTCCGCCCATTCGGCAGTGCACTCCCAGGACGAACACCTGCACATCGTGGACGCGCTCGAAAAACGCGATGCCCGCACGGCGATCCGGCTGATGGAGCACCACATTGCCAATGTCGAACGCAACCTTCGGCTCAACCCCAATTCGACGGACCTGGCCGACGCACTTCGGCCTCTTTGATAGACCTTCACATGCATGTTGACACCCCCCTCCTTCGCGCCTACCCACGCGACCTGGCCGGCTACGGCCGCCACCCGCCGCAGGCCAACTGGCCCGGCCGCGCCCGCATCGCGGTGCAGTTCGTCCTGAACTACGAGGAAGGCGGCGAGAACTCGGTGCTGCACGGCGACGCCGGCAGCGAGCAGTTTTTGTCCGAGATGGCCAGCCCGCCCGCCTACCCCGAGCGCCACCTGAGCATGGAAGGTATCTACGAATACGGCGCACGCGCCGGCGTGTG
>JBBSRS010000434.1:0-2938 GCA_038242795.1 Burkholderiales bacterium | reverse complement strand
ACTGCCCAGTTCCCTGGGGATTTTTCATTTTTTCCGTCGTTGCGGACGGGGCCTGCCCCGGACTTGATCCGGGGCCGGGATGACAGAAGCGGCAAGGAAAAATACAGACTCTTGCCATTTCACGTAACCTGAAAATCGATCTGAGTCGGTGTGATTTAGGCATCAAACAGGGCTCTTACGCACGACTGGTATTCACAACCAGCTATTGATTCAATAGCAAAAACTGTGGTCCATCTTGCATGCCATGACCAAAGGCCAGGGTAGATTTCGTGCCATCGACCGTCAGCGCAGGTGCTTGGACAGCTTGGCGGCAAACAGCGCCGGAATGCCGACGCCGCGCCGGCCGGCGATGACGTCGAACGCATCGCCGGCGCACAGCGTTCCAGGCGTTTGCACCGCCAGGTAAAAGCCGCAAAAACCGGTTTGCGCCATCAGCTTCGAAGCGCCGCCAAAACCCATCGCCGCAGTGAATTTGTAGCAGGGCTCGCGCGGCAGCGTCACGCGCAGTTCGCAGTTGGGAAATTTCAGCACGTCACCAGCCCAGACGCCGGTTTCCAGCAGGCCCGAAAGCGTCAGGTTTTCACCCAGGCTGCCGGGCGGCAGGCTGTCGTCGATCCCGCCAAGGCCGGCTTCGCGCCTGGCCGCCTGCCAGAAGGCGTAATGCTCGGACGGATAGGCGTACACGGCTTTTTCCAGTCCGCCGTGAACCGACAAATCGGCCTGCTCGTCGCCCAGCAGGCCCAGCGGCAGCACCGGCACGGCGCCGGCCACCGGCTGCTTGCCGTAGGCGGTCAGGATGCTTCGCGCGCCGACCCTGATGCGGCGGGCCGAGCCCACCTGAACCGAAACAAGCTGCGGCATGGCGCGACGCTCAGTTCCAGCCAATGACGTCAAAGCCTTTTTCACTCAGGCAGCGCTGTACAAAACTGCGGTAAACCCCATTGGGTCGGTCGTTGTGAAAAGCGCCTGATACGGCACCCGCCGAGCCGCCAACGGCCGCCCCAGCCGCCCCTGCGCGGAACACGCCTTCGCTGCCCCGGCCGGTGATCAGCGCGCCGACAACCGATGCCACGCCGGCCGTGGCAGCGCCTTCACCGGCACGGCGGCCCACTTCGTTGGTGTTTTGCGATGGGTTCAAGCCAGAGGCCTGCGCGCGCGTCAGGCAGGCGTTCACTTCCATCCGGCCCTGCGCTTCACCGACGCGGCTGAGCGTGGCGTTGGGGTAGAGCACCGGCCTGGCCGAGGCGCTGTTGGGGCCACTGCTGGCGCAGCCGGTCAGTGCCAGCGCCGCAATGGCCGCGAGCGGGAAAAGGCGGGTGGGAAAATTCACGGCGGGGGCGAAGGGCATCTGCATGCCGCAAGGTTAGCGCAATTGCTGAAGTCCGCAAAAAGCGCCCGGACACGCCAAGAAGGTAAACTTGGAGCAGTTTTCCAAGCATTCCAGGAGCCCCCATGAACCCTTTACCTGAACACACCACCAATGCGGCCCACAGCAGCCCGACGCCGGCCGAAGAGCAGGACGCGGTGGATGCGATTGTTCCGATGATCCCCTTCGTCCTGCCCATCGTCGGCGGCGTGTTGATTTTCCTGCTGGCCTTTATCGCCGTGTCCATGGCTTGATCCGGCCGGGCGGCTGCAATGCCAACGAAAAAAGTCCGCCGTGTGCGGACTTTTTTCGTTGGACACAGGCAGGCGCCGGTGAAACGCAGACCAAAAAACAGGCCCCATCACCGGGGCGGCAAACACCCGGCAACCATTGAAAGGGCTCGCATGATGCATCCGGAAACGACCGTTTTGAAGGCGCAAGGCCTGGTCTTCAGTTATTCCCAGCCAACCACGACGCCATTGTTTGACCGCCTGTCCTTTGTGGTTCCGTCCGGAGTGACCTGGCTGGGCGGCGGCGAAAGCAGCGGAAAAACCACCCTGCTCAGACTGCTGGCCGGCGCCCTCCCGCAGAACGCGGTGCAAGGGCAGCTTGAACTCCAGGGCATCCGCCTGGCGCAAGACCCGTCCGCCTACCGGCGACACGTCGCCTGGCTGGATCCGCGCGATAACGCTCGCGATGGCCAAACCGCCCGCGCCCTTTTTGCCGACATGCCGGCGCACCACGCCGGCTGGAACCCGCTCGCGCTGCAGGCGCACATGGCCGGGTTGAGCCTGGCACCGCATCTGGACAAGGCGCTTCACATGATGTCCAGCGGCACCCGGCGCAAGGTGCTGATCGCCGCCACCCTGGCGGCATGTGCGCCGCTGACCCTCCTCGACCAGCCATTCATGGCGCTGGACCGTCCCTCCATTGACTACCTTCTGCAGGTGCTCGCCGAAGCCGCACACCACACCGGTTGCGCCTGGGTGGTGGCGGATTACGAAGCCCCGTCGGGCGTGGCGCTGGCAAACGCTGTTGAACTTCCTGGCTGAATTCAAAATCAAGATTGATGTGCCTCTAGCGCACGATGAGCCTGTGTTTGCAGCTAGCTTAAAAATAGCAAATACAGCGCAATGGGTCCAATCAGGCTGTCGCCTAGGGGCACCCTTTTAAGGTTAAACAAGCATAAACTCATGCTTGTTTTGCATAACTTTTGCAGGTAACGTGGTGGTAACTGCAGCCGATGTTCCTAAAATGGCCCTCTGATCGCCCTTTGGTGACGCAGTAGAAAGCCGCATTCCGACAAACGTCCGCAGGCCACCGCAGTTGCCCTGCGTGCCGCTGACCGACGTTTATCGAAATACCGCTTTTTTACTTTGGAGTTTTTTCGATGAACCAACCTAGCATGCAAGGGCTTGAAATCAACACGCCGGCCTATGTCAAAAACGCAAAACTGATTGCCTGGGTCGCCGACATGGTGGCACTGTGCAAGCCCGACAACGTCTATTGGTGCGATGGCAGCGACGCCGAGTACCAACGCCTGTGCCAGCAACTGGTGGACGCCGGGACCTT
>JBBSRS010000433.1:0-2939 GCA_038242795.1 Burkholderiales bacterium | reverse complement strand
CGCTGCCCCCCGAGGGGGTCGCTGCGCCTGCGGTCTGGCAAAGCCAGTCCCGCGGCCCTGGCTTGCAGGGAGAGTGCGCCGACATGCTTGTTGTTTTGCGAGCTCCGTTGCCCCGTATTTCTCCTTCCCCCGCTGGGGGAAGGCTGGGATGGGGGCCTCCCCGAATCCGCTCTGGCGTCAACCCGCGCGCTCATTTGCCTTAACTCTCAACCCGACACCCCTTCATGAACTCACTCCACATGGATGCGCTGGAAACCCGCGCCCCGGCCGAACGCGAAGCCGCACTTCTGGCTGCCTTACCCGCGCAGATTGCCCATGCGCGCAGCGCTTCACCGGCGTTTGCCGAGATTCTGGCGGGCATTGATCCGGCCACGATCACCAGCCGCGCCGCGCTGGCTGCCCTGCCGGTGACGCGCAAATCGGAACTGCTGGCGCGTCAGCAGGCCCGGCGCGCCGAAAACGTGTTTGGCGGCTTCAGCACCATCGGCTTTGGCGCGGCCATGCCGCGCGTCTTTTCCAGCCCCGGCCCGATGTACGAGCCGGAAGGCACACGGCGTGACTACTGGCGCATGGCGCGCGCGCTGTTTGCGGCTGGTTTCCGGGCCGGCGAACTGGCCCACAACAGCTTCAGCTACCATTTCGTGCCGGCCGGCTCGATGATGGAAAACGGCGCGCATGCGCTGGGCTGCAGCGTGTTCCCCGGCGGCACCGGCCAGACCGAGCAGCAGGTCCAGGCCATGGCCGAACTCAAGCCCGCCGGTTACATCGGCACACCGAGTTTTCTCAAAATCATCGTCGAAAAAGCCGCAGACATGAAGGTCGCGCTGCCCAGCGTGACCAAGGCGCTGGTGTCGGCCGAAGCCTTTCCGCCCAGCCTGCGCGACTGGCTGGCCGAACGCGGCATTGCCGGCTACCAGTGCTATGCCACCGCCGACCTGGGGCTGATTGCCTATGAAACCGAGGCCCGCGAAGGCCTGGTGATCGACGAAGGCGTGATCGTGGAAATCGTGCGGCCCGGCACCGGTGACCCGGTGCTTGAGGGCGAAGTCGGCGAGCTGGTCGTGACCACGCTCAACCCCGACTACCCGCTGATCCGCTTTGGCACCGGCGACCTGTCGGCGGTGCTGCCGGGCCACTGCCCGAGCGGCCGCACCAACACCCGCATCAAGGGCTGGATGGGCCGGGCCGACCAGACCACCAAGGTGCGCGGCATGTTCGTGCATCCGGCGCAGGTCGCCGAGATTGCCCGGCGCTTTCCCGAAGTCATCAAGGCCCGGCTGGTGGTCAGCGGCGAGATGGCCAACGACAGCATGTGTCTGCGGGTCGAGACCCGTTCCTCGCCCGCGGGGCTGGACCAGCGCATCGGCGACGCCATCCGCGATGTCACCAAGCTGCGCGGCACGGTGGAGCTGCTGACGCCCGGCAGCCTGCCCAACGACGGCAAGGTGATCGAAGACGCGCGCAGCTACAAATAGGCCCGAAAAGGGAATGCCCCTAAGTAGTTCCCGCGATGCGCGGGGCCCGACGCCCTTTTAAACTCTTCCCGTCTATTACAAAAAGGAGACGTACATGAAACGCCTGTTAGTTCTTGCCGCCCTTGCGGCGACCTTCTTCTCGGCCAGCGCCCAGACCTTTCCCGGCAGCAAGCCCGTCACCTTCGTCGTGCCGTTTGCCGCAGGCGGCCCGACCGACCGCGTGGCACGCGACCTGGCTGAAGCCATGCGCAAGTCCATGGGCGCTGGCGCCAACTTCGTGGTTGAAAACGTGAACGGCGCCGGCGGCACCATTGGCGCCAACAAGGTGGCCAAGGCCGCGCCCGACGGCCACACGCTGCTGCTGCACCACATTGGCATGGCCGCCGCACCCGGTCTGTACCGCAAGCTGCAGTACAAGCCGCTCGAAGACTTCGAATACCTCGGCCTGATCAACGAAGTGCCGATGACCCTGATCGGCAAGCCCCAGCTGGAAGCCAACACCTACCGCGACCTGGAAAACTATATCCGCGTGAATGCCGGAAAGCTCAACATCGCGCATGCCGGGCTGGGATCAGCCTCGCACCTGTGCGGCCTGATGTGGCAGGCGGCCATCAATGCCAAAGAGGCGATGACGACGATTCCGTTTGGCGGCACCGCACCGGCGATGAATGCGCTGGTCGGTGGCCAGGTTGACATGATGTGCGACCAGACCACCAACACCACCGGTCAGATCGAAGCCGGCCGCGTCAAGCCCTATGCGGTGACGACCTCCAAGCCACTGACCAACAAGCTGCTCAAGGACCTGCCAACGCTTCAGCAGATGGGCCTGAAAGGCTTTGACCTGACGATCTGGCACGGCCTGTATGCGCCCAAGGGCACGCCACCGGCGGTGCTGGCCCAGATCAACACGGCCCTGAAGCTGGCACTCAAGGACCCTGACTTCATCAAGAAACAGGAAGGCCTGGGCGCTGTGGTGGTGGCCGACAACCGTGTCGAGCCTGCCGCGCACAAAGCCTTTGTGACGGCCGAGATCAGCAAGCTCAAGCCGGTGATTGAAGCCGCCGGCAAATTCGCCGACTGATCACCCCGGCACGCTGACCTGCAAAGCCGCCAGGCGCAAGCCCGGCGGCTTTTTTCCATTGGTGCCCGGATTAACCCTGTTGAAAGTGCAGCCAGGCGCCGTTATGGTGGAGACCAGACCACACACGGAGACCCTGTCGATGCCCATTTTTAAGCCAAATCGCCGTTCTGCGCTTGCCTGCAGTGCGCTGATAGCTACTATTTTCATAGCAAACCCGGTGTGGAGCCAGACGCCCTGGCCAAACCGCCCGGTCAAGATCATCGTGCCTTTTGCCCCCGGCGGCACCACCGACATCATGGCCCGCGCCATGGCACCCGAGTTGCAAAATGCCTTTGGCCAGCCTTTCGTGGTGGAAAACCGCGCAGGCGCGGGCGGCAACATCG
>JBBSRS010000432.1:0-2942 GCA_038242795.1 Burkholderiales bacterium | reverse complement strand
TTGCCGGTCGCACCGCAGGCATGGCAAAACTTGGCAAACGCGCTTTTGCGCGTGCTGCAGACGGTGCAATGGTCAAACAGGCCGATGCCGCAGTGCGGGCAAAAATCGATCTCCGTGTTTTTCAAATCCACCGGGCGTTCGCAGCCGGGGCACACGCCCTTGGACAGGCGTGCCAGTGCGGTGTCGTAGCTCAGCTCTTCGCGGCGTTGCGCATCGGGCAGCTGTTCGGCGAGCTTTTGCTTTTCCAGGTAGCGGTTCAGCGCCACGATGGCCTGCCGGCCAATCAATGCGGTCACCACGATGCCGACGATGTAGCGCACATAGCCGCCATAGCTCGGCAGGTAAGGCACCAGTTCGACGAAAAAAGCGAACAGTGCAAAGAAAATGAAGCCCCAGACAAACGGCCAGTAGGTGCTTTTGCGCTTCTTGGCAAACAGCCATCCCGCCACCACCAGCAACGGCAAGGTCAGCGCCAGCCGGTACAAAAACACCCGCAGTTCAACACGCCGGTATTCGGCATCCAGCAGTTGCTGCGCGGCCTGTTCCATTTCGGCCAGCTTGCGCCGTTCGCGCGCGGTGCTTTGACGCGCATCGAGCGCGGCCTGCTGCTGCGCTTCAATCGCCACACCGGCCGCGCGTTCCTTGGCTTTCAATGCATCCAGCGCGCGCGTGCGGGCGACCAGTTCCGGGTCCTGCTCCGACAACTGCGTGGCGCGGCGGGTGGCCAGCCAGTTGTTGAAGGTTTCGCGGGCGGCGGCTGAATCGGCCTGGGCCGTGCTGCGTTTCAGCTGCGCCTGCTCCAGGGCCGCGTCGGCGTCTTCCTCGGCGCGCTCGGTCGTCTTGATGCTGATGCGCAGGGCCTCGGCGGCCGTGTTGTCCATGAAATTTTCGACGGTCTGCTGCTCTTCCACCTGGGGCAGGTCGCCGACCAGCGTGCCGCCCAGGCCGATCAAGAAGCTGGCGAACACCAGCGCCACCCCCCACAGGCCGCGCTGCATCCATTTTTCGGTCAACCGCAGGGTTTTGCTCATTGGAAACTCCGTTTTAAACTGTCTTGAAAGTGGCTGGCGCCAAACAGCCCACAGGCCATCCCGCCATGAAATTTATGATGCAATCAAGCCTATGCGCTTGATCAGCAAGCATTTTTAACTATCAATAATGTAGCAGCCGGATTCAGGCATTCCACACTGTTGCGGCCTGTGTTCCTGCAAGCGCCAAGTCCACGTTCAGGCTCCCCCGCCGGAACACGGCAGGCCTGCAAAATCGTCAGGCGCTGGCGACCTGGTCAGGCCCAACCGGCCCCGAGTGGATGCCGCTGTCTGTGGCGCAAGGCGCTTTGCTCCTTGAGGAATTCACCCTCAAGAAGTTGGTCAAGTTTTGTTTCGGGTCGCGTGGGCGCGCAGTGCGGAGGGTTGTGCCAGTCGAACGAACGCTCGTCCAAGCTGGAGAATTTTGACGGGCCATGAAATCTTCAAGATGAGATGTCCTGACGGCGATATGCATCCCATGGACTGGCGACGCGCCACCCATACAGCCCACAAACTACCGGCTGTTGGCTTGTGTCGGCAGCGCCATGCCTTTTTTGAGATAGGCGGCGGTGAGGCTGTCTGCATTGCGCGCAACGTCCAGGGGTGTTCCGCTGGCAACGATCTTTCCTCCTGCTGCGCCGCCGCCAGGCCCCAGGTCAATGACCCAGTCAGACGCGGCGATCACGCGCATGTCGTGCTCCACGACGATGACGGTGTTGCCGGCGTCCACCAGTCCTTGCAACTGGGAAAGCAGCTTGTCCACATCTGCGGCATGCAGCCCGGTGGTCGGCTCGTCCAGCACATACAGCGCGTCGCCGCGTTGCGCACGCTGCAGCTCGGTGGCGAGCTTGACGCGCTGCGCCTCTCCGCCCGAAAGCTCGGTCGCCGGTTGGCCCAGCCGCAGGTAGCCCAGGCCGATGTCGCTCAATAGCCTCAGCGGCTTTGCGATGACGGCTTCGTGGCCGAAAAATGTTTGCGCTTCTGCCACCGTCATGTGCAGGACATCGGCGATATTCTTGCCGCGCAAGGTCACCTTCAGGGTCTCTTCGTTGAACCGCGCGCCATGGCACACCGGGCATGGCGCATAGACGCTGGGCATGAAGAGAAGCTCCACAGACACAAACCCTTCGCCCTCGCAGGTTTCGCAGCGCCCTTTGGCCACGTTGAACGAAAACCGCCCCGCGTCGAAACCGTGCGAGCGTGCGGCGGGGGTGTCTGCAAACAGCTTTCTGACCTGGTTGAACAGCCCCGTGTAGGTGGCCAGGTTGGAGCGCGGCGTGCGGCCAATCGGCTTTTGGTCAACATGGACGAGTCGTTTGAGGCCTTCCATTCCCGCCACGATGCGTCCGCTGGCCCGAGGCAGCGCAGAGTCTTGCAGCAGGTCGGGTTCTTCCCCGGCATGCGGGGCTTCACTTCCCGGACTTCCCAGACTTTCCCTGACCAGTTGAACCAGCGCCTGGGTCACCAGGCTGGACTTTCCCGAACCGGACACGCCGGTCACGGCGCACATCGCGTGCAATGGAAACCGCGCGTCAACGCCGGCCAGGTTGTTCATTGAAACATCGCTGATTGCCAGCCAGGCCGTCGGCGTCCGCGGGTTGCGCTGCAGCGCATTGTCTCGGCCGAACAGATACCGTGCGGTCTGGGAGTTCTGCACCTCCTCAAGCCCGGCCGGGGGTCCGCTGTAGAGCACCTCACCGCCCGCCTCGCCTGCGGCCGGACCGACGTCCACCAGCCAGTCCGCGCGGCGCATCACGTCCAGGTCATGCTCGACGACGAAGATCGAATTGCCCGAATGCTTCAGCTGGTCAAGCGCCTGCATCATGGCCTCATTGTCGGCCGGGTGCAGCCCGGCGGATGGCTCGTCCAGCACGTAAATCACGCCGAACAGATGGGAGCGGATTTGCGTCGCCA
>JBBSRS010000431.1:0-2943 GCA_038242795.1 Burkholderiales bacterium | reverse complement strand
CGCTGATCAACACGCTGACCGGCAAGCGCGCCACCAAGACCGGCGACGAGGCCGGCATCACCAAGGTCGAGCAGCGCCTGGTGCTGGCCGACGGGTTTTACCTGTGGGACACGCCCGGCATGCTGTGGCCGCGCATCATCGTTGCCAAAAGCGGCTACAACCTGGCGGCCAGCGGCGCGATTGGCCGCAACGCGTTCGAAGAGGAAGAAGTCGCGCTCGAACTGCTGGACTACCTGATTCCCAATTACCCGGACATGCTGGCCGCGCGCTACAGGCTGGAACTCCTGCCGGGCAGCACCGACGAACAGGTGCTCGAAGAAATTGGCCGCAAGCGTGGCGCGGTGCTGACCAAAGGCCGCATCAACCTGCAAAAAGCCGCAGAAATCGTGATTTATGAATTTCGCGCCGCCACATTGGGACGCGTGACGCTGGAAACGCCCGAGGAGTTTGCCCGGTGGACGGCCGCCGGGCAACTGCTGGATGCCGAGCGCCAGGTGAAAAAAGACAAGATCGAGACCAGCCGGTTGATCAAGCAGAAAAAAATTCCCCGGCCCGTCAAGTCTGGTTCACGCTAGCCGGTTTGCGGACAGCCCGCATCGGCTCAATGGAAGCCGCTGAAAAAAACGCTGTGTGAACGCGGAATCAACTATCAAAAGCATAGCTGGATTGGCCCGCAGTGCATGCGCAAAGTGCTGTTTTTACTAAAAAAACGAGGCGCCAGATGCACTGCGGGCGTTTTGCGCCGCCTGCACGTCAGCCCGCCAGCTCGACTTGGTGCGGGCACGCACATTTGAAATCCTTGTCCAACCATGCGGCGTGGCTGTACGAACTGTCTTACGCGAAGGCGCGAAGCTTGTGGGCTGCATCGACCCGGCAAAAGGTCTACCTTGTGAGAAGCAGGCAGGGGGCTGATGCCCACTCCATCGTCCTAGATGGAAACTTGCCGCAGCAACAGGAGAAGCCTATGACTGAGAAACCAACTTCATCATGTGACGGTGACATGAATCAATCCTCGGGAAAGTCGCAAAAAACCGCACCTGGCTCGACCTCCGAGGTCAACCACGACAGCCAGTCGGTGGCAGGCGAGGAAGATCCGGGGGCCTCGCTGGACACGTTCGGTCATTTGCCGTCCAGGTCAACCGGTGCTGCAGTTGCCATGCCTTCGGGCAGCGTGAACCCGGGCGACGAGGCTCCCGAAGGAACGTCCGGCACCGGTGAAGGAATCTGCCGGCAATGCGGCGGCAGCGGCCGCGCAGGCGATGCGCCTTGTCCATCCTGCAATGGCAGCGGCAAGGTGACTGTCGGCATCGGTGGGGCGTGACTGCGGCTGGCGTACACCTGTGCAGCTGCCTGCACGCTTGCCGATCCAGGGATTCACTATTTCCAACAAAGGACGTTCCATGAAATCGATCACCACTGCCTTCCTGCCCAATGCCACCAACATGATCCGGTTGGACCATACCCACACGATGGCCACCTTTCACCAGTACAGGATCAGCAGCAAGCCGCAGGTCAAGCGGGGACTGGTCAACACCGTCTGCCTGGCGCTGGAGGTCCATGCGCAACTGGAAGAGGAAATCTTTTACCCCGCCGTTCGTGAAGTCAGCGACAACGAAGCGATCAGGAAAGCGCTTCCCGAGCATGCCGAAATGAAGCGGCTGATTGCCCTGTTGCGCGACATGGAGCCCGGCGACGCGCGCTATGACGACATGTTCATGGAACTGATGCGCGACGTGATTCACCATGTGGCCGATGAGGAAACCGTGGTGCTTCCCGAGGCCGAGCGTCTGCTGCCGGACCAGCTTGGCGAGCTGGGCGCCAGAATGATGAAGCGCCGGCTCGAACTGGTGGCGCCGCGCACGGCGGACATCGCGGTGAACATGGCGCGCGCCCTGCCTGCCCCCTCGATTGCCATGCTGGCGGGCGCCGCCGCTGCCGGCGCACTGCTGGGCAGGCGCCTGATGCGCCGTTGAAGATCGAGCGCTCTGAAGCGAAACTTTCAGGCGCTGTCCGCTCGGGCCGGCAATGTGTTGCATCCACATGGCGACGCGGTGGCTGGCTATGTTCGGTAACGCACATATGAATTTTCCGGTATTGCCTATACTCCGGCTTCACGCGAGATCGCTACGCAGGTAGTAAATCAAGCCCGATTTACCCTGGAAGTCCTGATGCCTGTTTCTCCCGACCCCAAGAAAAACCAGTTGCTTGCTGCCTTGCCGGATGTCGAATGGCAGCGCTGGCTGCCGCAGCTTGAATGCGTCGAGATGCCGCTCGGTCAGGTGTTGTATGAATCAGGCAGCACGCTCAGCCATGTGTATTTCCCGACCACCTCCATTGTTTCACTGCTGTATGTCATGGAAAATGGCTCCTCGGCTGAAATTGCTGTGGTCGGTTATGAAGGCATCGTCGGCATTTCGCTGTTCATGGGCGGCGAGTCCACGCCCAGCCGGGCTGTGGTGCAAAGTGCAGGTCGGGGTTTCAGGCTGAAGGCGCAGGCGATCAAGGAAGAATTCAAGCGCACGCCGGTGCTGCACCTGTTGCTGCGTTACACCCAGGCATTGATCACGCAAATGGCCCAGACGGCGGTGTGCAACCGCCACCACTCACTGGACCAGCAACTGTGTCGCTGGCTGCTGCTCAGCCTGGACCGCCTGCAGGGCAATGAACTGGTGATGACACAGGAACTGATTGCCAACATGCTCGGTGTTCGGCGCGAAGGCGTGACAGAAGGCGCACTCAGCCTTCAAAAAGCCGGCCTGATCAGTTATTCACGCGGCCGCATCCTGGTGCTCAACCGGCCCGGACTTGAAAAACGGACGTGCGAATGTTATGCAGTGGTCAAGAAGGAATATGACCGGCTCCTTCCGGTTGAGCCATCGGTTTGAGCTTGCGCCCGGTTCATGCAGGCGTTGTGAGGGGTTGGACATTTTTCTGGGTGCCGGG
>JBBSRS010000430.1:0-2967 GCA_038242795.1 Burkholderiales bacterium | reverse complement strand
AGCAGGCGGGCGTCTTCGCGCAGCTTGCGAACGACACGCCAGTCGCCGGAAAAAACCACCAGGCCACTGGCCGCCGTGGCCAGCGGCGTGAGCAGTTCGGAGCTGGAGAAATGCTTTTTCAGCGGACGGATGCCCGAGCGGTCGCCGGGCGCGTGGGTGGCGGCCGTCAGCAGCTGTGCGGCGGTTGGAACACCTGCGTCGCCGCTGGCAGGGGCTGCGTCACGCGATTCGTAGCCCGCCGGCTTGTGCAGCAGGATCGTCACCGGCGTGAGCGCCAGCAGGCTGGCGTCGGGCGACAGCACGACAGACTGGTTCTGGACGCGGAATTGGGGCTCTTCCACCACCACGCCGTCGACCGTGACAAAGCCGCCCTCGATGTACTGCTCGGCCTCGCGGCGTGAACAGGCCAGCATGTCGGCAAGGCGTTTGGCGAGTCGTACCGGTTCGGTCATGGGGGCAGGCGTCCTGGTGTGTCCGGTTGAAATCAAACTGAATGCTATTGAATAAATAGCTGTTTACGTCCGTGAGGATTGGGCAAACAGCGAATAACGCTTAAAAAGTTTAACTACTCAATCTGCTTTTCAGATCAAAGCGCAATGGCATTGATTCCTGTCATCCCGGGCCAGACCCGGGATCCATGTCTTTTCCCCATCGGGGTCATGGATTGCGGATCAAGTCCGCAATGACAAAAGAGGATGCGAAGAGCTTCCATAAAATTGAATCATCACTGAAAAGTTAAGCAGCGCTGGACTCTTTCCCTTGCCGCCCGCCCCTGCCCGCTCAGGAGCTGAATAAAAAGTTCATCACATCGCCATCCTTGACGACGTATTCCTTGCCTTCGGCGCGCATCTTGCCCGCGTCCTTGGCGCCCTGCTCGCCCTTGAAGGTGATGAAGTCGTCAAAGGCGATGGTCTGGGCGCGGATGTAGCCCTTTTCAAAATCGGTGTGGATCACGCCAGCGGCCTGCGGGCCGGTGTCGCCGACATGAATCGTCCAGGCGCGCACTTCCTTCACACCGGCGGTGAAATAGGTCTGCAGGCCCAGCAGCGTGTAGGCGGCGCGAATCAGGCGGCTCAGTCCCGGCTCGGTCTGGCCGAGTTCTTCAAGGAACATCTGACGGTCTTCATCGCTCATTTCAGCCATTTCGGCTTCCATCTTGGCGCTGATGGCCACCACCGGCGCGTTTTGCGATTCGGCATAGGCCTTCAGGCGGTCGAGGAACGGATTGTTTTCAAACCCGTCCTCGGCCACATTGGCAACAAACATCGCCGGCTTGGCGGTAATCAGGAAGAATTGCTGCAGCAGCGGCAACTCGTCCTTGCTGAAGTCCAGCGTGCGCACCGGCTTGGCTTCGTTCAGCGCGGCCTGGCATTTCTCCAGAATCGCGACCAGCTTGGCCGAGTCCTTGTCGCCCGAGCGCGCCAGCTTGCCCACGCGGTGCAGGGCTTTTTCGACAGCGGCCAGATCCGCCAGGCAGAGTTCGGTCTGGATGACCTCGATGTCGTCGATCGGATCGACCTTGCCGGAGACGTGGATCACATTGTCGTCTTCAAAGCAGCGCACCACGTTGACGATGGCGTCGGTTTCGCGGATGTGCGCCAGAAACTTGTTGCCCAGGCCTTCGCCGGTGCTGGCGCCCGCGACCAGTCCTGCAATGTCGACGAACTCGACAATCGCGCGCTGGACCTTTTGCGGGTTGACGATGGCGGACAGCGCATCGAGCCGCGCATCGGGCACCTCGACGATGCCGACATTCGGCTCGATGGTGCAAAAGGGATAGTTTTCCGCCGCGATGCCGGCTTTGGTCAACGCATTGAACAGGGTGGATTTTCCGACGTTGGGCAAGCCAACGATGCCGCACTTCAAACTCATCAATATTCCTTAGAAATCATTGCCCGCCGGGCGCCAGGCGATGCCGTGGAGGGGCCCGGCGTGGACCCGCAGAAGGTGTCAAGGCTGGGAACAACCCCATCCCGACCCCAGGCTTGCGCCCGCTTTTGTACCGGGTTTCTACCCGGCAAGCACATCGGCGATTGTAATGAGTCGTCCAACCCTGGTTTTCGCGCCGGCTGACCCATGGCGATGGGCGGGACTCAATCGAACTGGTAGTTCGCACCGACCGGCTGGCCGACCTTGAGCAGGTGGTCAATGCCCGCCAGCACGATGGCGTTCATGCCGAAAGTCACCGCGCCCTTGAGCCGCGCATCCTGGCGGTAGCCTTGCAACACGTCGCCCACGGCATGGCTGCTGAGGGCGGTGGCCGGGTCGATATTGGGAATCGGGCAGCGCGCACACGGTTTGACCGGTTGCAGCCGGACCGGGCCTTGCGCGGTGGCGATTTGCAGCAGGTCGAGCCGGTCTTCGTCGTGCGGCGCCAAAGGCTGTTCGCCCGGCGCATCGCCGAGCACGATGTTGGGCCTAAAGCGTTCCATGCCGACAGCGGCAAAGCCCTGGGCGGTCAGCTTTTCATTGAACTGGTCCAGCGACGCCTGGCTGATGACCAGCAGCGGATACGCGTCGCTGAACTGGTTCAATGCCTCGATGCCGCCGGTCTCTTGCAGATTGCTGACGCGCCTATGGTCCGGGTCAAAGCGCACCAGCCGGGCCGCGACGCCCAGGAAATCGGTGAACCACTGGGCGGCAATTGGCCCCATGTCGAAGGCCGCCACGTCGTCGCTCCAGATCGTGACCCGCGCAGGGGCTTCGACCTGATCCAGCGCGATGTGCAGCGCCAGCATGCCGGGCGCGCGCAGGACCATCTCGAAAGTTTTCAGCTGCGGCTGGATGAGCGCCATGCGCGGCAGTTCGCGCTGCGTCAGAAAATTGCCGTGGCCGTCCACCACCATCCAGGCGCGGTCGAATTCCAGCCCGGTGTCCAGCAGCAGCACCTGCTGCACGGGCACGCCGGCGCAGGATTTGACCGGGTAGACAAACAGCCCGGCAATGCGCGCGGCCAGGTCGGAAGGT
>JBBSRS010000429.1:0-2979 GCA_038242795.1 Burkholderiales bacterium | reverse complement strand
TGATTGCCAAGTACATCAAGATCAATCCGGACGACATCAAGCTCAACCTGGAGCGTCAGGAAAACCTCGACGTGCTCGAAGTCAAGATCGAGTTGCCCGACAAGTAATTCCTTTTTGAGCGCCATGGTGTCGACCGGACCAAAGCCAGCCGATGGCAGGCTTTGGCTTGTCGATGCCACCAGACAGCAGTGTGTGGCGGCGCAGAGGTCCGGGCACCCAATGCATGCGGATAAGCCGGTGCGGCCGTCCTCTGTGTACTATTTTTTTGATAGTGCATTGTGACTGTTTCAAAGGCGAAAACGGGCTTTTCAGTCCTTAAACCGGCATTCAAAAAGCGGTCTCCATCAACTGGCGGAGACCGCTTTTCCTTCCCGTAGCCTGGCTAAATTTTCAACGCGGCAATGGCATTCACGCTGTTGTTCACATCCAGACCCGTGCCATCGCCTGTCGCGGGGCCAGACCATCAAAGCGGCCGAATCCCGATCAGCAGGCCGTGCGCCCAGAACGCCACACCAGCCCACGCCATGGCCCCCGCCAGCACTGTCAATACCGTGGCGTATGCGGTGCCAGGCGGGTAGGGCGTGTGCGCCACGCGGTCGCGCGACCGTGCGGCGCGACAACTCAAAGCGGCCCACACCAGAAAACTGCCAAACAGCACCACATTGGCCAGGTTGCCAATGGCCAGCAAATGCGCCACCGCCCACAACATCACGCCCAGCACCATCGGATGATGCAGCCGCGTCTTGATGCGGTTGCCGGGCACGTAGGCGGCAGCCAGAAGAACAAACGCCCCTAGCGTCAGGAGCCAGGCCACATGGCGCATGAAAAACGGCGGCGCCCAGAGTTGCACCGGCTGTTGACGCGCCATGCTGAACCCCCAGACCACCAGCACCAGCCCGACCCCGGAAACCAGCGCATACAGAGCCTTCCAGCGCCCGGTTCCGAGCCGCTCCATCGTGTCGGTTCGCCAGCCATCGGCCGCGATGCGCGTGGAATGCATTCCCAGAAAAACAACCAGTCCCAAAATCATCATGGCCATGGCCAGCCCTTCATGCGGTCAATCAAAAATGGATTGATTATGGTGGGCCGCAACCCAGGCAACCTTGGCCAGTGCCGCCAGCACCGGCCAGCAGGTTTTTGTCACTGCCACAGTCAACGGCAAACGCAATGAATTTGATAGCTGACAACGCCTATGGGAATTGCGCCAGAGCCTGTTTTCACTGATTTTTTATGCGCAAGCCAGAGGGCCATGACAGCGTGAAGCGTCCCGTCAAGGTCTGCGCATAATTTTTTTTGCCCGCCATGAAAAGGCACTGAAAAATCAGCCGCCGCTGGCGAATCGCCAGCGCAAGAAAAGCGGCGCAATGACGGGTTCGCGGCGCAAAAGCCGCAGCACGCCAACCCGCCAACTCACCGCAATCAGTGGCCGCTGCCCGCCTTTCCCTGGCGCGACTGCGACTGGTTGCTGCCACCGATGTGCGCTTCCCGGTCGCTGCGGCTTGCCGGCGTGCGTTGGCCCTGGTTCAACTGCGTGGCATCTTTGTCGCCCTGCTTGTTGGTGTCGTTTTCAACCTTGCCGGTGTGGGCTTCCTGTTTGTCGCGCGGGTTTTGCTTGTTCGTCATGGTGGATTCCTGTTGGCAGGTTGATCAATCGCTTGAAACGCTGTCCCGGCGCATCGCCAGCGCCGGACACGTTTTCATTCTTCACCGATTGCCACGACAGCAGTGTCGGACAAGGCCGTTTTCGCTGGTGTGAGGGGTAAATTCATGGCAAGCTTCAAAGCGGAAAGCGGGCCCGCGGCGGTGCAGAACGCCTGGCGGCCCACCCCCATTTGATTCAGCGTGGCGATCGTGCACACCACTACTGCATGGCAACGGCGGTTTTTGCCAGCAGCGCATCAATCGCGTCCAGTGCTGCCGGCTTGGTGAGGTGGTGATCAAAACCGGCCTTGGCCGACCGAGCCCGATCCGCTTTGGTGCCCCAGCCGGTCAGGGAAATCAAAAGCACAGCCTTCAACCCTGGAATCTTGCGCACGGCTTGCGCGGTCTCATAGCCATCCATTCCTGGCATGCCAATGTCAAGGAAAGCGACGTCCGGTCTGAACTCGGCAGCCCTGTCAAGGGCGCTCAAGCCGCTGTGGGCCACCTCGGTCACATGGCCCTTGAGCGACAGGAGGGTCGCCAGGGATTGGGCCGCGTCAACGTGGTCATCGACCACCAGGATCCGCAAATCTTTTTTGCGTGCAGGAAGTAGGCCGGCCGGTGGTCTGTGGACCGGTGCAGGAAGCTCGGTGGCAATGGCCAGGGGAAGCATGAAGGTGAAGGTGCTGCCTTGGCGCAGACCCGGGCTGCTGGCGCTCACGACGCCGCCATGCATCTCGACCAGCTGGCGCACCAGCGAAAGCCCGATGCCCAGGCCGCCATGGGCCCGGTTCGCACTGAGATCGGCCTGGCTGAACAGCTCGAAGATGGCTTCAAGGTCCTCGGGTGCCAGGCCGATGCCATTGTCGGTGACTGACACGAGCACGCCTTGCCCCTGCCGGCGCACCGACAACTGGATGCGGCCGCCCGCCGGCGTGTACTTGGCGGCATTGTTCAAAAGATTGGCCACCACCTGTGCAATTCGCGTCGGGTCCGCATCCAGCATCAGGTTCTCATCAGGCATAAGCACGACCAGCGCATGGCGCCCCTGCTGGATATGCGGCTGGCTGGTTTCGATGCCGACAGAGACGATTTCCTCCACCGTGACCAGGCGTTTTTTCAGCTCGAGCTTGCCACCACTGATCCGTGAGATGTCGAGCAGGTCATCGATCAGGCTGGCCATGTGGCCGACTTGGCGCTCGAGCATGTCCAGGGTCTGACCCGCGCGTGCCGGATCGCTTTGCATGCGCACAATGCCCAGGCCGGACGTGATGGGCGCCAGCGGGTTTCTCAGCTCGTGCGCCAGCGTCGCCAGAAACTCGGTTTTGCGCTGGTCTG
>JBBSRS010000428.1:0-2982 GCA_038242795.1 Burkholderiales bacterium | reverse complement strand
TGAACTTCTTGGCAAAGCCTTTGTAGATTTCCCAGTCGCTCTTGGACTGCCACACCGGGTCCACTGCCGTGGACAGCGGGTGGATGAAGGGATGCATGTCGCTGGTGTTGAGGTCGTTCTTCTCGTACCAGGTGGCTGTGGGCAGCACGATGTCCGAATACAGGCAGGTGGTGCTCATGCGGAAATCAAGCGTCACCAGCAGGTCGAGCTTGCCTTCCGGTGCCTTGTCGTGCCAGACGACTTCTTCGGGCTTGCCTTCTTCAGCCCCCAGGTCTTTACCCTGCACGCCGTTGTCGGTGCCCAGCAGGTGCTTGAGGAAATACTCATGGCCCTTGCCCGAGGAGCCGATGATGTTGGAGCGCCAGACAAACATCATGCGCGGCCAGTTGGCCGGGTTGTCCGGGTCTTCGCAGCTCAGTTTCAGCGAGCCGTCCTTCAGCGACTTGACGACGTAATCTTTCGCATCCAGACCAGCGGCTTGCGCGTCTTTCACCACCTGCATCGGGTGCGTCTGCAACTGCGGCGCGCTGGGCAACCAGCCCATGCGTTCGGCGCGCACGTTGTAGTCGATCATGCTGCCGCCGTACTGCTTTTTGTCGGCCAGCGGCGACAGCACTTCATCGACGCCGAGTTTTTCATAGCGCCACTGATTCGTGTGCGCGTAGAAGAAACTGGTGCTGTTCATCTGCCGGGGCGGACGAATCCAGTCAAGCGCAAAGGCCAGCGGCGTCCAGCCGGTTTGTGGGCGCAGCTTTTCCTGGCCGACATAGTGTGCCCAGCCGCCGCCGCTCTTGCCGATGCAACCGCACATCATCAGCATGTTGATGACGCTGCGGTAGTTCATGTCGCTGTGGTACCAGTGGTTCATGCCGGCACCGATGATGACCATCGAGCGGCCTTCGGTCTTTTCGGCGTTCTCGGCGAACTGGCGCGCGACGCTGATGATCTGCGCGCGCGGCACGCCGGTGATTTGCTCTTGCCAGGCCGGTGTGTAGGGCGTGTTGTCGTCAAAGTCTGCGGCGGCCAATTCGCCAGGCAACCCGCGCGGAATGCCGTACTGCGCGGCCTGCAGGTCAAACACGGTGGCGACCAGCACGTCTTTGGCTTCGCCGTCCTTGCCCACCGAAATACGCGTCACCGGCACAGTGCGCACCAGCACATCGCCCTGCTCGTTGTTCGGGAAATGCTCGTGGTGGATGCCGCCGAAATACGGAAAGCCGACGCGGGCGCTGTCGTGGCCGGCTTCGTCGCCTTCCAGCGCCGACAGCCGCAGGCTCACGTCGTTGCCTTCACGCGCTTCCTTGGCTTCCAGGTTCCATTGGCCCATGTCGGCGCGGCCATCCGGCCCCCAGCGGAAACCAATGGCGCCCTGCGGCGTGACGACGTCGCCGTTCGCATCGAACGCGACGGTTTTCCAGTCCGGGTTGTTGTCCTGGCCGAGCTGGTCGGCAAAGTCGGAGGCGCGCACATAGCGGTCGGGCACCAGGCAGGTGTCGCCGTTTTCCAGCGTGTGCTCTTTCAGCATGACCAGCATCGGCAGGTCGGTGTAGCGGCGCGCATAGTCGTCGAAGTACGGCGAGCGCGGCCGGCCGTTGCCGCCAAAGTAGAAGTCTTTCAAAATCACATGGCCCATCGCCATGGCGACGGCGGCGTCGGTGCCCTGCTTGGGGTGCAGCCACAAATCAGACAGCTTGGCGACTTCGGAATAGTCGGGCGTGATGGCGACGGTCTTGCAGCCCTTGTAACGCACTTCGGTGAAAAAGTGGGCGTCGGGGGTGCGCGTCTGCGGCACGTTCGAGCCCCAGGCAATGATGAAGCTGGAGTTGTACCAGTCGGCCGACTCGGGCACGTCGGTTTGCTCGCCCCAGACCTGCGGGCTGCTCGGAGGCAAGTCGCAATACCAGTCGTAAAAGCTCATGCAGACGCCGCCAATCAGCGACAAGTAGCGCGAACCCGAGGCGTAGCTGATCATCGACATCGCCGGAATCGGCGAGAAGCCGATGATGCGGTCAGCGCCATGCTGCCGGATGGTGTAGATGTTGGACGCGGCGATCAGCTCGTTGACCTCGTCCCAGCTGGAGCGCACCATGCCGCCCAGGCCGCGCACGCTCTGGTAGTCGCGGCGCTTGGCTTCGTCCTGCACCACGGCGGCCCAGGCTTCGACCGGCGGCAGCGTGAGGCGCGCTTCGCGCCAGTGCTTGAGCAGGCGGGCGCGGATCATCGGGTATTTCACCCGGTTGGCGCTGTACAAATACCAGCTGTAGCTGGCGCCGCGCGAGCAGCCGCGCGGCTCGTGGTTCGGCATGTCCCAGCGCGTGCGCGGGTAGTCGGTCTGCTGAGTTTCCCAGGTGACGATGCCGCCCTTGACGTAGATTTTCCACGAGCATGAGCCGGTGCAGTTCACGCCGTGCGTGCTGCGCACCACCTTGTCGTGCGCCCAGCGGTTGCGGTAGGCGTCTTCCCAGGTGCGGTCTTCGGCGGTGGTGACGCCGTGGTCACCCGAGAACGATTCGCGTGGGTTGGAAAAGTGGCTTAGTCGATCAAGAAAATGACTCATTCCGGTCTCCTTTAATTCGGTAAAACATGTGTTCTTTTTCCCTCTCCCTCGGGGAGAGGGTTAGGGTGAGGGCAGCGGACGTTGCAACCGCCACAAAACCCAAAATCGGGGAACCCTCACCCCTGCCCTCTCCCTTTTGGAGAGGGAGCCGGAGGGAGATGGCGCCAACAGGGCTCATGGGTTCTTGATCTCGGCGCCGGCGCGCAGGTAGAACCACCAGTTCAGCACCAGGCACAGGGCGTAAAAAACCGCAAAGCCGTACATCGCGTTTTGTGGCGTTCCGGCCTTGATCTGCGCGCCGATCACCACCGGGGCAATGAAGGCACCATAGGCGGCGATGGCCGAGGTCCAGCCCAGCACCGGGCCGGCCTGCTGGCGGTCAAAAATCACGCCGATGGTGCGAAAGGTCGAGCCGTTGCCAATGC
>JBBSRS010000427.1:0-2984 GCA_038242795.1 Burkholderiales bacterium | reverse complement strand
GCACTACCGTGCCAGCGATGCGTCGAAGATTCACCTCGACCACCATGTCGAGCGCGTGATCCGTTCGGTGAAACGCCCGGTGCTGGTGGCGACGGGCGCGCCCTTTGCGCCGCCCACGCGCGTCGTCATCGCCTTTGACGGCAGCCCGACATCGCGCACGACCGTCGAGACCGTGGCGCGCAGCCCGATGCTCAAGGGCCTGCCGATGGTCGTGGCGATGGCGGGCGAGAACACCGTGCAGGCACAAAGGCAGCTGGAAGAAGCCTGGCAGTCGCTGATGTCAGCAGGTTTTGAGGCATCGATGGCGCTGCTGCCCGGCGAACCCGAAGACGTGCTGCCAACCTTCGTGAAGGCGCAAGGCGCGTCGTTGCTGGTGATGGGCGCTTACGGCCATTCACGCATCCGCCAGTTGCTCGTTGGCAGCACGACGACCACATTGCTGCGGCTCAGCGAGGTGCCGGTGCTGATCCTGCGCTGACGGGTGAAAACCTTTTTACTGTTCCTGGCAACCGCGCTGGCCGAGATTGTGGGTTGCTACCTGCCTTATTTGTGGCTGGCCAGGCAGGCGTCCATCTGGCTCTTGGTGCCGGCGGCTTTCAGCCTGGCCCTGTTCGCCTGGCTGCTGACGCTGCACGAAGCCGCCGCTGGACGGGTGTATGCCGCTTATGGCGGCGTCTACATCAGCGTCGCGCTGGCCTGGCTGTGGGCGGTGGACGGCGTGCGCCCGACGGCCTGGGACGTGGCCGGCGTCGCCCTGAGCCTCGCCGGCATGGGGCTGATCATGTATCAGCCCAAATAAGCGGACGTCAACGCAATGTCAGGCGCAGCGCCAATGCTGCCAGCGCCACCGACAGCACCGGAACCGTCAGCACGACGCCGACCTTGAAGTAGTAGCCCCAGCCAATTTTGATGCCCTTGCGCGCCAGCACATGCAGCCACAGCAGTGTGGCCAGCGAGCCGATGGGGGTGATCTTGGGCCCCAGGTCGCTGCCAATCACGTTGGCATAGACCATGGCTTCCTTCACCGCGCCGGTGGCCTGGCTGGCGTCGATGGACAGGGCGCCCACCAGCACGGCCGGGAGGTTGTTCATGACCGATGACAGCAGCGCCGCCAGAAAGCCGGTGCCAAAAGCCGCGCCCCAGACGCCGCCCTGCGCAAACAGGTTCAGCAGTGAAGCGACTTCGCCCGTCAGGCCGGCGTTGCGCAGGCCGTAGACCACCAGGTACATGCCCAGCGAAAAATGACGATCTGCCAGGGCGCGCCACGCATCACTTTTCGGGTGCTGATCTGGTGGCCCCGTCCTGCCACCCCGAGCAACAGCAAGGCGCAGGCCGCTGCCGTGGCGCTGACCGGAACGCCCAGCGGCTCCAGCCCGAAAAAGCCGACCAGCAGCAGCGCCAGAACGGCCCATCCGGCCTTGAAGGTCGCACTGTCGCGGATGGCGCTCTGCGGTGGTTTGATATGCGCCATGTCGTAGCGCGCCGGAATGCTGCGCCGAAAATACAGCATCAGCATGCCCAGGCTGGCGGCCACAGCGGCCAGGTTCACCCACACCATCACCGAGGCGTAGCGGTTAAAGCTGATGTTGAAAAAATCGGCTGAAACAATGTTGACCAGGTTGGACACCACCAGCGGCAGGCTGGCGGTGTCGGCAATGAACCCCGCCGCCATCACAAACGCCAGCGTCGCTGCGGCGCTGAAGCCCAGGGCCAGCAGCATGGAAATCACGATGGGCGTGAGGATCAGCGCCGCACCGTCATTGGCAAACAGGGCCGACACTGCCGCACCCAGCAGCACAAACAGTGCAAACAGCCGCCAGCCGTTTCCCTGGCCCCAGCGCGCCACATGCAGCGCGGCCCATTCAAAAAAACCGGCCTCATCGAGCAGCAGGCTGATGACGATGATGGCGATGAAGGTGGCGGTGGCATTCCAGACGATGTGCCAGACAACAGGTATGTCCCCAGGCTGGACAACGCCTGCCAGCAGGGCGGCCACAGCGCCCAGCGAAGCGCTCCAGCCGATGCCCAGGCCGCGAGGCTGCCAGATGACCAGCGTCAGGGTGGCGATAAAAATAAGCAGGGCGGTGAGCATGTCGGGGTGGTTTTGATCAATCTTGCGGCTGGGTTCTGGATGGCATCAGGACGGTATCAGACGGAGCCAAGTGTTTGCTGGATGAAGATTTTTACTATGAAAAAAATAGCTGCTTTAGTCCGCTGACATTGCGCAAGCGGCCAAAATGGCCCTGAATATCAGCAAACAGCGGCCGCAGCGACACCGCAGGCCTGGCCTTCGCAGCAATGCTCGGTCAGGTAGGCGAGGAGGGCGTTCATCTGGCCGATGTTGGCGCGGTAAATCAGGTTGCGGCCGCGCGGCTCGCTGCTGACCAGGCCTGAATGGGCCAGCTCCTTGAGGTGAAACGATAGCGCGCTGGGGGCCACGGCCAGTTGCCCGGCCATCACGCCTGGCGTCAGCCCGTCGGGGCCGGCGACCACCAGCGCCCGGAAAACGCGCAGGCGTTGCGCCTGGGCCAGCGCGGCCAGCGCCTTGACGGCAGCATATTCGTCCAGCAATACCGGTTCGAGAGAGCTTGTTGTTTCCATGGTTCAAATATAATTGAAACGTCGAATGGTTTGCACTTTTTCGACTCAATTTTTTAATCAGGAGTTCTCCTCATGTCCGATTCAGCAGTCACTCCGGGCTCCGGCATCACGATTTACCACAACCCGAAATGCGGCACATCGCGCAATGTGCTGGCACTGATCCGCAACACGGGCATTGAGCCCGAAGTCATTGAGTACCTCAAAACGCCGCCCACGCGCGAAACGCTGGTGGCACTGATCGCGCAGATGGCCGTTCCGGTGCGCGACATGATGCGGCGCAAGGAAGCGCTGTATGAAGAGCTGGCGCTGGACAACCCGGCGCTGGGCGACGACGCGCTGGTCGATGCCATGCTGGCCCATCCGATCCTGATGAACCGGCCCAT
>JBBSRS010000426.1:0-2991 GCA_038242795.1 Burkholderiales bacterium | reverse complement strand
CAAGCGGGCCGGTGGCGTGCGGCCCAGCCAGTCGACGATGCGGCCCAGCATGGCAAACAGCAAAGCCTCAAAGGCGGCCAGCAGGCCGGACAGCACCGCCATCAGCAAGATAAAGCCGCGTGCGCCCCGGCTGCAGGCCCATATAAAAGCGATAAAGCCCTTGGGGGGCAGGGTTGGCTCTGCGTCGGGGTACGCGTGCAGCAGGCTTTCGAATTTTTGGAATACGTTCATGGAGGCAGGGGTCGTTGACAGGTTCAGGGCTTCAAGGTTTTCGGGTTTTCGGGTTTTCTGGCGTCAGCGAAGCAATTCGAGCAGCCGGTCCAGCCCGCCTTCGTTGATCGCCACCATCGCCTGCTCGCGCACCTTGGGTTTGGCGTGGTAGGCCACCGACAGGCCGGCCGCACCCATCATCGGCAGGTCATTCGCGCCGTCGCCCATGGCAATGCTTTGCAGCGGGTTGATGCCGAGTTGCGCGCAAGTGGCCAGCAGCGTGCGGCGCTTTTCCTCGCCGTCGCAGATGTCGCCCCAGGGCTGATCGACCAGCTTCCCCGTCAGCACGCCGTTGTCGATTTCCAGCTCATTGGCGCGCAAATAGTCGATGCCCAGCGTGTCCCGCACCCGATCGGCAAAAAAGGTGAAGCCGCCGCTGACCAGCAACACCTTCATGCCCGCCGCCTTGCAGGCGCGCACCAGTTCCGCCGCACCGGGGTTGAGTTGGAGGCGCTCGCGGTACACCGCTTCCATGCTGGCCACGCTCACGCCCTTGAGCAGCGCCACGCGACGGCGCAGGCTGTCCTTGAAATCGGTGATCTCGCCGCGCATGGCCGCTTCGGTAATCGCCGCCACTTCCGCCTTGCGGCCCACGGCATCGGCAATTTCGTCGATGCATTCGATGTTGATCAGCGTTGAGTCCATGTCAAAGGCAATCAGCTTAAAGTCGCTGAGTTTGAGGTCAGGCGTGGCGAGGTTGATGACGAGGCCGGGGGAATGTTCGATGGGGTTCATGGTTCTTTTTACTACGTTTTTGATAGCTGCTTACGCCCGTGTGATATGCGCAAACGGCCTGTTTTGTATAAATTTCAGGCTGTGGAACAGCCCAGCCCGCTTTTTACTTGATGCCGTCATTCCCGGGCAGGCGGGAATCCAGAAGTGTCGAAGTGTTCAAGGCGGGTTGCTGGATTCCCGCCTTCGCGGGAATGACGGATGGAGAGCTGGATTCCCGTCTGCGCAATGACGGATAGGGGGGTGACCTACAGGGCTAAAGAATTGTCAGCCATAGGTCTTGCCATGTCGGGTTTTGCTTTTCTATCAGGGCGAGCTTCCAGGCTCGGTTCGATTTTTTCAACTGCTTTTCTCTCGTGATAGCGCTGGGAATGTCGTCCAGCAACTCAAAATGCACCAGGCCATGCACGCCGTATTTTTCAGTGAAACCTTCGACCAGATCATTTTTATGCTGCCAAATGCGCTGCACGAGGTTGCTGGTAACACCGATGTAAAGCGTCCCGTGGCGTTGGCTGGCGACGATGTAAACGGCAGGTTGCATGATGTGTGGCAGCTTGAGACCTCGTTATTGCGTTTGGGATACCTTCAGGCATAACTTCCCTGGGTCAACGGCATGCTTGAAATGTTGATGTCTCTAAGCGGCGACTGCTTCCATCATCGGCTGCCCCAGGCTCTTGAGCACATCGCGCACCATCTGCGCCCGGTCTTTGGCTTCCGGCAGGGCGCGCTCGATGCGCAGCTTGTCGTTGCCGGCCAGCTTGATGTGCTTGTTTTTCTGGATCAGGTGGATGATCGCCATCGCGTCAATCGGCGGGTCTTTCTTGAAGGTGATGGTGATGGCGCCGGGCGAGGCGTCGACCTTGACGACGCCGTAGGGCTTGGCAATCACGCGCAGGCGGTGCACGTCGATCAGCGTCTGCGCCTGCGCCGGCAGTTTGCCGAAGCGGTCGACGATTTCTTCCAGCAATGCGTCGATCTGCTCGGTCTTTTTGGCGGTGGCGAGCTTTTTGTAGAACGACAGGCGCAAATGCACATCGCCGCAGAAATCGTTCGGCAGCAGCGCGGGCGCATGCAGGTTGATCTCGGTCGTGGCGCCGAGCGGCGACAGCAGGTCCGGTTCGTGGCCGGCCTTCAGGGACGCCACGGCTTCGCTGAGCATCTCGTTGTAGAGCTGAAAGCCGATTTCCAGCATGTTGCCGCTCTGGTTTTCGCCCAGCACCTCGCCGGTGCCGCGAATTTCCAGGTCGTGCATCGCCAGGTAAAAGCCCGAGCCGAGTTCTTCCATCTGCTGGATCGCGTCCAGCCGCTGGCTGGCCTGCTTGGTCAGGCCTTCGAGGTCGGGCACCATCAAGTAGGCATAGGCCTGGTGGTGGCTGCGGCCCACGCGGCCGCGCAACTGGTGCAGCTGCGCCAGCCCGAACTTGTCGGCGCGGCTCATCAAGATGGTGTTGGCGCTGGGCACGTCAATGCCGGTTTCGATGATGGTCGAGCACAGCAGCACATTGAAGCGCTGGGCGACGAAGTCTTTCATCACGCGCTCCAGCTCGCGCTCGGGCATCTGGCCGTGGGCGACGGCAATGCGTGCTTCGGGCAGCAGCGCCTCCAGCTTTTCGCGGCGGTTTTGAATCGTGTCGACTTCGTTGTGCAGGAAATAAACCTGGCCGCCGCGCTTCAATTCGCGCAGCACGGCCTCGCGGATCACGCCGTTGCCTTCGGTACGCACAAAGGTCTTGATCGCCAGCCGGCGCTGCGGGGCGGTCGCAATCACGCTCAAATCCCTCAAGCCTTCAAGCGCCATGCCCAGCGTGCGTGGAATGGGCGTGGCGGTCAGCGTCAGCACATCAATTTCGGCCCGCAGGGCCTTCATGGTTTCTTTGTGGCGCACGCCAAAACGGTGTTCCTCGTCAATGATCAGCAGGCCCAGTTGCTTGAACTTCACGTCCTGGCTCAGCAGCTTGTGGGTGCCGACGACGATATCGACCGTGCCTT
>JBBSRS010000425.1:0-2998 GCA_038242795.1 Burkholderiales bacterium | reverse complement strand
GGGGGCCGGTGGTCGGCGCCCAGCTTTCGGCCATCTTTCGGCACACCCTGGCAACCGGTGAGCGCTACGTGTCGCCGGCGTTTCACGAGCAGCGTTTTGACCTTGGCCAAGACCAGGCGTTTGACTGGGAGACACAGCGCGTCACGCTGCCTGACGGCCAGCATGGCGTGGTTTGCTATTTCAACGAAATCACCGCCCGCCAGCGGGCTGAAATGGCGCTGCGGGACAGCGAAGAACGCATGCGGCTGGCAACCGAGGCGACCGGCGTCGGAGTTTGGGAATGGAACCTGAACACCGGACGGGTTCGCTGGGATGCCCAGATGTTCCATATTTACGGCATCGCACCCACGGCCGATGGCTTTGTCCAGTATGGCGAGTGGAGCGGCGCGGTTGTCCCCGAAGACCTGGATACACAGGAAAAAACATTGAGCGACACCGTGCGCCAACTCGGCAGCAGCAGCTTTGATTTTCGCATTCAGCGCCGCAGTGACGGGGCATGCCGCCACATCCACGCAGCGCAAATCGTTCGCCAGGGTGCCGATGGACAGGCCGAATGGCTGGTCGGAACAAACCTTGACGTGACCGAGCGCAAGCAAGCCGACGAACGCATTCGCGCGTTGGTCGAAGAACTGCGGCGTGCGGACACCCGCAAGGACGAATTCCTGGCAACCTTGGCGCATGAACTGCGCAATCCGCTTGCCGCTGTCAGCAGCTCACTGGAAGTGATGAAACGAGCGGGCGGCAATGCCGCCTTGATGGAACGGATCCACGTCACCGTTGAGCGACAAATGACCCAGATGGTGCACCTGATTGACGACTTGATGGACGTGAGCCGCATCACCCACGACCGGCTGGCACTCAGACTTGAACGGCTGGACCTGGCCTCGCTGGTAGATCAGGTCGTGGAAGCCGGCGCCCTGCTTTGCGAGCGTCACGGTCACCAGTTGCAGGTCGTGCTGCCCTCAGAACCGATCACCTTGAACGCCGACCCGATGCGTCTGGCGCAGGTGCTTGGCAACCTGCTGAACAATGCCTGCAAGTACACCCGGCCGGGCGGCCGCATCTGGCTGAGTGCGCAATGCCATGGCCACGAAATCGCGTTGGCGGTCAAGGACAGCGGCATTGGAATTGCGCCGGACATGCTTGACAAAGTGTTTGAGCTGTTCACGCAGGTTCCCAGTTCCCTGGAACAGTCCCAAGGCGGGCTGGGCATCGGGCTGTCGCTGGCCAGGCGGCTGACCGAATTGCACGGCGGCAGCTTGACGGCCTGCAGTCTAGGCCAAGACCTGGGCAGCGAGTTCATGGTTCGGCTGCCGCTGTGGCTGGAAGCGACAGCAGCACCGGTGCAGATAATGGAACCATCCCCACTGGTGTCGGCCCGCCGCATTCTGGTGGTGGATGACATGCGGGACAGTGCTGACAACCTGGCCATGCTGCTCGGCATGGGCGGCGACGAGACACACACGGCCTATGACGGCGTGGAAGCCGTCGAGCGCGCTGCCAGTTTCCAGCCTGATGTCATCCTGCTGGACATCGGCATGCCCAGAATGAACGGTCACGACGCCTGCCGCGCCATACGGCAGCAGCCGGGGGGCAAGCACATTTTGATCATCGCCCTGACCGGCTGGGGCCAGGAAGAAGACCGCCGCAGGTCTGCGCAAGCGGGTTTTGATCACCACTTGGTCAAACCGATGGATTTTGCCGCCTTGAAAAAAATTCTATCCAGCGCACCAAAGGCTTTGCTGCCAAGCTAAGACAAGGGGTAGCCCTATTCTTGCAAAATGAGACGCTTGAAAATTTCAAGTCGTTCATAATAATTAAAGATGGCCATTTTCAGGCCTTGTCTAAACGACATTCAGACAAGTCAATCGTTTATACAAAATAATATTGGCAAAAAAAAGTCAATTTTTGAGTGCATGCACAACAATCCAGACAATTCATTCTTATAGGGAGCAACTTAATGCCATTGACCGCAGATGAACGTTGGATGCGTGAAGCCCTGGCTGTGGCCACCTCCCGTGGCAGTGATCCGGCCTCGTCGCCCATTGGATGCGTCATCGTACGCGATGGGCGAATCATTGGCCTTGCACACAATGAATGCCAAACCTTGCATGATGCAACAGCGCACGCAGAGATGGTTGCTTTTCGGCGCGCTGGTGTTGAATTAGCCGATGCTGACAACCTGGGCGGCGAACTGCGTGGCGCAACGCTCTACTCAACCCTGCAACCTTGCGGCATGTGCACGATGGCATCGATCTGGTCGAAGGTTGGCCGTATTGTTTTCGGCGCAGGACGCGACGACGTTCATCGAATGTATTTTGAGACCCGGCATGTCGACACACTCGACTTCATCGCCAACGCATACCGCGACGACCTCACGTTCACCGGCGGTGTGTTGCGCAACGAATGCGCCCAGCTTTACTATCCGGTCGATGCAGTTTTGCCTGCAGATGATCAAGCAAATCTCTAAATAAAACAGTTCTTGCTGACAACCAGAAGAATTGACGCTGAAAATATTTAGATTAATTTTTTGAAATTTATTCTTGGATTCATTAACCGTGTTGTTGAGTTGCCCATACTCATTTCATTTTTTTGCGTTCACCAGAAACTGTCTATCGGTTCAGGGCATTGATTTTTATGGCGCTTCCATAATTTCAGTTTGGCCCACGCTGTAAAAACAAAGCAAGCGTATCGAGTGTGACATGGCGGTTGATGCCTGAACCTTCTGACCAGCTCGATAATTCTTCACGGCCAACGTGTTTGTGTTTTCAAATATCTAGCGCATTCAATATAAAAATATATTGTCTTGAAAGCGTGCCTGTCTGTTGCTCGCTTTCTGCCAACCTGATTTTTGTAAAGCCCATTTCGCGACACTGCATCCTCAAACGATTTGGTTATGCATTTGGCAAACCAAGAATTCACCGCCTGCCCTTGACAAAATTACTTGTCAAAAATTACCCTCTGGCATCCTGTGCTCAACATTGATTGCATCCCTTAG
>JBBSRS010000424.1:0-3013 GCA_038242795.1 Burkholderiales bacterium | reverse complement strand
GAATGAAACCGTTTCGCTGGAATCACGATAAAAACGCGGTGTTGAAAATCGAACGGGGAATTTCATTTGAAGAAATGGTGCTTGCCATTGAGGCTGATGGTCTTCTCGATGAATTGCGCCATCCCAACCCTGAAAAATATCCTAATCAGTCCATTTTTGTCATTGCACTGGATGGCTATGTTTATTTGGTGCCTTATGTGGAAGAACCCGGCTACTACTTTTTAAAGACGGTGATTCCCAGCCGAAAGGCAACCCGAGACTATTTACGCAGGAGCAACCCAGATGAAAAAACCTGATGCATTCGAGCAAGAAATTCTGGCCGCTTACGAAAAGGGCGAACTCCAGTCCACATCGCCCTCCAAGGAAAAGCTGGCCAAATTCAAGGCTGCGGCAAGCGCTACTTTCCTGAAGGAAAAGCGGGTCAACATCCGCATTTCAACGCCGGACTTGATGGATATTCAGGCTCGGGCGCTTGAAGAAGGCATGCCTTACCAAACCCTGATCGCCAGCGTGTTGCACAAATATGTGTCAGGGCGTTTTGTGGAGTCATCGTCCAGCCTGAAGTCGCGTTCCAGTAGGACGAAGGAAAAACGCCGAACGTCTTGACATAGGTCACCTGCCAAAACCAATTTTATGCATTAAATTGTGTCTAGCGCACTACAGACGGGCTCATGAAGCTATTAAAACTATAGCAATTTTAGTGTATGGTGTTGGCGAAACCACCATCGTCTTCAGCCACAATTCAAAGCGCTCATAGACGCTGGCATGGATCACCTTCGCCAGCGTCATGACTTCGCCGCCGGTGACCGGGTTGGCGCTGCTGCCCCGGTTGATCAGCACCAACACCTGCTTTTCGCACACACCTACGTTACCGATGGACTTGCCTTTTCAGCTGCAAGCGTTGATCAGCCAGACGGCGGCTGCTTTATGCAAGGGGGCAATCCAGAAAACATTCAAACCCGGACACTAAAGAAGGCATTCCTTGCTAAATCCTGATTGCCCGCGTATTGCATGAGTTTGTATCCGGGTGTTTTATGGAGTTGTAGTCCAACCCGAAATCGCGCTCGTACACGACTAGGGGAAAAACGCCGTGTGCCCTGACCCCGCTTCATTCTTCACAATCAGTTTCATGTGCGAAATTGACTTTTGACTGCTTTTCTTTGTGATTCCACGCTTGGCAAAAGCACCGGATTTTTCGCTAAATAAACTCATGGTTTGTACGGGGTAAACCATGTCGTGTCGGCGACATAACGGCAAAAGCACTGACATTTAAGCTGTCATCCGGAATAAAAAAGCCGCAAATGCGGTCACAACCGGAGACACCCATGAGAAATCGTCTTTGCATGCGTTCGTTCAAACCTTTGGCGGCTGCGGTGGCCCTGGCTTCGCTTGCTGCCTGTGGCGGCGGGGACAACGCACAGGTACCTGAAGATCTTCGGGTTCAGGATTCGCGGGTCTACACACCAGCGCCTGAAGCGACGTTTGCGGCGCTTGTCAACACCACGGTAGAAACCGATCGTTGGACCGGCGTGCTCAAGGGGGCGGCCTACCGCGTCGAAGTGCCAAAGACGGGTTGGAACGGCAAACTGGTGATGTGGGCGCATGGCTACCGGGGAACCGGCCCAAGCCTGACGGTGGACACACCCATCATGCGGCGCTATCTGCTTGAAAAAGGCTATGCCTGGGCAGCGTCGAGTTATTCGAAAAACTACTACGACGTTCGTGCCGGCGTCGAAGACACCAACGCATTGGCTCTGAATTTTTCCTCCATTGCGTCTGCCAACAACCGACCATTGCCCACGCCCGCCAAGATCTTCATCACCGGCATCTCAATGGGCGGGCACGTCACGGCTGCCGCGATCGATGCCGAGGCGCAGGCAACTGCCATCAACAAGGTCAAGTACGCAGGCGCCGTGCCGATGTGCGGCGTGCTCGGCGACACCGAACTGTTCAACTATTTTGCGGGCTATCAGGTGGTTGCCCAGCAGTTGGCCGGCGTTCCAATCACCAGCTTTCCGGTCGCCAACTTTGAAGCGATCACGCCCACCATCCGGTCCGCACTGTGGAGCAGCTACCCGACCCAGACCAATGCCCAGGGCGACAAGCTGAAAAATGTCATGATGAACCTGAGCGGCGGCGCCCGGCCGTTTTATGCCGAGGGTTGGGCAAATGCCGGCAACCAGAACAACATCTGGTCCTCGCTCGGGGGAGACGGCACCATCAACGGCATCCTGACGCAAAACGTTCTGGACACCACCGCCTTCACCTACAAGATCGATGCATCCAGCATGGCCAATACCGCTGCAGACGATGCATTCAACGCCAGCATTTTCAAGATCAGGCCGACGGCTGACGCCAACCGCCTGCGGCGCGACGGCCTGCGCTGGATTCCGGTAACCAGTGCCGACTTCAACGTGCCGGTGGTGACACTGCACACGCTGGGCGACCTGTTTGTACCGTTCAAGATGGAGCAAATCTTCAACCAGCGCGCCAAGGCCAAGGGCAGCGACAAGTGGCTGGTCCAGCGCGCCATCCGGGACGTGGGCCACTGCGCGTTCACTGCAGCCGAAGCCACGGCGGCATTTGATGCCATGGTTCTATGGGAAGCGGGTGGTCCCAAGCCAGCCGGCGACGACGTGGTAACAGCTGCCACCGTGGCATCGCCAACCTATGGCTGTACTTTCACCAACAACACACCGAGCACCGAAGACTTCACCTCGCCAGCGGTACGAGCTGGCTTTCAGGCCAATTACCCGAAATGCCAGTAAGTATCAGGCGTTGAACAGCGCCATTTGAAGTTCCCTGCAGCAAGTCCGCCGGGCTTGCTGCACCGGCAAAACTGGTCGCCAATAAAGTCCAGTGCAGCTGCCTGCGCCCTACACCACCACCGGCTCAGGCTCCAGGCGCAAGCCAAAGCGCTCATACACGCTGGTCTGGATCGCTTTGGCCAGCGTCATGACGTCGCCACCGGTGACCGGATTGGTACTGCCGCCCCGGTTGATCAGCACCAGCG
>JBBSRS010000423.1:0-3021 GCA_038242795.1 Burkholderiales bacterium | reverse complement strand
TGATGCTGACGGGGCCCTTGGCCGAACAGGCGACCGATGCCATGGCCTTGTTGTGGTGGCGCGTGCAGGCTGGCTACAGCGCGCGGCAAAGGCATTTGAATGCAGCCTGGGAGAAATTCAAAGCAGCCGGCTACGGTGGGCGAACCGATGCAAAGTTGCTTGTACAAACCGCTGAATCGGGTGTTTCCAGCGTGATGGGCAGTTCGCATGCCAAGGCGGCGCTGCTGCTGAGGGACAACCTGCGCAATCGCCACAGCATCGAAAAGGCCTACCGCAAGGCCATTGGAAAGGCACGCCAGGAAATCATCATCGCCAATGCATATTTTTTGCCTGGTGGCAAACTGCGCCGTGCACTGATGAAGGCCGCCAGGCGCGGTGTGCACGTCACGTTGCTGCTACAGGGGAAGTATGAATATTTCATGCAATACCATGCCGCCAGGCCTGTGTACGGCGCTCTGTTGGCCGCAGGTGTCGAAATCCATGAATACTCCACCAGTTTTTTGCATGCCAAAGTAGCGGTGGTCGATGGGCACTGGGCAACTGTCGGTTCGTCCAACCTTGACCCGTTGAGTCTTCTTCTGGCACGAGAAGCGAATGTGGTGATCGAGGACCGGATCTTCGCGGGCGAACTCGGTGCCTGCCTGCGCGAAGCAGTCGCCCACCATGGAGTGCGCATAGACCCTGCCATGTACAGCCAGCGTCCCTTGGGGCGGCGTATCCAGGGCTGGGTGGCCTATGCCTTGATGCGCCTGGCATTGGTGTTGACAGGTCAGCGGTATTGAAATAAAACGCATTAACCGCAAAGCCATAGCCAAAATACCACTCGCTACTTATTTCATAGCTGTCAAGGCTTTCCAGTAGAGCGCAAGCTGACTAAAAGGCTAATTGTTTTGCATTCAAGTCATGTTTAAAGAGGGCTGGTAATATCTGCCATGCTTATGAAAACTACTACGACCCTCCAGGATGTCACAGACGAAGGAACACCCGTTTCCGTCAAGATACGCGAACGCTTGGTTCAGGCAAAGAAGCGTTTTCACGCCAATGACAACATTTCCAGTTTTATAGAGCCCGGTGAACTGGAGCGTTTGCTTGATGAGGTAGAAACCAAGATGCAAGGCGTTCTGGACAGTCTGGTGATTGACACGGTTGGCGACCACAACACGGGCAACACGGCACGCCGGGTTGCCAAGATGTACCTGAATGAAGTCTTCAACGGGCGCTACGTGGCAGCGCCGAGCATCACTGAATTTCCCAATGCCGAACATTTGAACGAGTTGATGATCGTCGGACCCATCACCGTTCGCAGCGCCTGCTCGCACCATTTCTGTCCGGTTATTGGCAAGGTGTGGATTGGTGTCATGCCCAATGAACATACCAATGTGATCGGTTTGTCCAAATATGCACGCCTGGCCGAATGGGTCATGGGCCGTCCGCAAATTCAGGAAGAAGCCGTGGTTCAACTTGCTGACCTGATCATGGAAAAAACCCAGCCCGACGGCTTGGCCATCGTCATGGAAGCAAGCCATTACTGCATGGCATGGCGTGGCGTCAAGGACATGGACAGCAAGATGATCAATTCGGTGATGCGCGGCGTGTTTCTCAAGGATCCGACCTTGCGACGCGAGTTTCTCGCGCTTATTCCAAGGAGAGGTTGAATCTATGCTGGTTCGTTTGCTTTATGCGAGTCGCGCTGTAGACACAAGCGACGAAGCCATTGCCAGCATTCTGGCGCATTCCCGGCAGTACAACCCGGCTTTGGGGATCACCGGCATTCTGTGCTACGGCGGGGGTGTTTTTCTTCAGGCCATTGAAGGCGGCCGCATGGCTGTAAGCGAGCTGTACGGTCACATTTTGAAGGACCCACGTCACAAGGATGTGGTGCTGCTGGATTTTGAGGAAATTTCAGAACGCCGGTTTGGCGGGTGGACGATGGGAACGGTCAATCTGCTCAAACTAAACCACTCCATCTTGTTGAAATACTCAGAGAAGGCTGAACTTGATCCCTATGCCGCTTCTGGCAAAGTTTCCATGGCCCTGCTTGAAGAGTTGATGGCGACTGCTTCAATCATTGGCCGTTCCTGAAAGATAGCCAGTGACCTGTGGGTGCCGCTGTAGGGGCCACCTCAGCGGTTCGAGGAGACGATGAAAACCACTGGCCTGATTCCAGGACTACTGATTGGCTGCGATTTTTCAAGCAGCCCCAGCAGACGCAAACCGATCGTCATGGCTTCTGGAACCTTGCTGAAAGGTCGTGTGCTTTTGCTGGGCCTGGAACGTCTTGATTCGCTTGACGGATTCGACCAGTGGTTGCGCCAGGACCGCGAGTGGCTGGGGGCGTTTGATTTCCCCTTTGGACTCCCGCGCGAACTTGTCAATTGTCTGGGCTGGCCTACCCAATGGCATGAGTTGATGATTCACTATGCCAGTTTGAGTCGATTGGAGATTCGCAACACCTTTTCAGCATTTTGCGATGCCCGTCCCGCAGGAAAAAAATTTGCCCATCGCGCCACAGACAAACCGTCCGGTGCCAGTCCTTCCATGAAGTGGGTGAATCCACCGGTGGCTTTCATGCTTCATGCCGGCATTCCAAGGCTGGTCGGTGCAGGTGTCCACATTCCTGGTCTTCATCCAGGCGATACCCGCCGCACTGCGCTTGAAGGGTATCCAGGGTTGCTGGCTCGCGAAGCATTGGGCAACCGGTCGTATAAAAGCGATGACAGGGCCAAGCAAACGCCAGAGCGTCTGATTGCTCGCAAAGACCTGATTACTGCACTCGAACATGGCCAGACGCGTTTGGGCCTGCATTTGAAGGTAAGCCATTCGCAACGCGACACTTTGGTTGATGATGGAAGCGGCGATAGCCTGGACGCTGTGCTGTGCCTGATGCAAGCTGGTTGGGCCGCCCAACAAGGCCCGCCTGAATATGGTTTGCCTGCTGACATGGATTCGCTGGAAGGATGGATCGTGACTGCCTGAATGCTTTGGCGATCCAGGGTGAAACGAATCCATTGATCGACGCTG
>JBBSRS010000422.1:0-3021 GCA_038242795.1 Burkholderiales bacterium | reverse complement strand
TACCTGGGCGCGGGCGCTTTCGTGAAAGCGTGAGCTTCCCGCTGCTTGCGGCACCGGTGTCGGGCTGACGGCGGCGGGCGGCCGGTTGGCAATCAGGTCAACCTGCGCATTGGCCGCGATCACGTCCGGGTCGGCGACTTCATCGCGGCTGAGGGAAATGTCCTTGCCCATGCTCATGCCCCTTCTTGCAGAACGAACGATTCCAGGTTGATCTGCTGCGCGCCCTGGCTCTCCAGCCAGTAGCGCTGCAGCAGGTTGCCCGGCACTTCGCGGCGGTAGGCGCCGGACACGCGCAGGTCGGAAATCGGGGTGAACTCGGCGCGCAGCACGGCGATGGCGCGCTGCACGGTGTCCAGCGTCCACGGCTGGCCGGTGAGCGCGGCTTCGGTCTGCACGGCGCGGGCTGGCGTCGCCGCCACGCCACCCGCGCCAATCGACGCGCGCGCCACGATGCCTTGGCTGATCTGGCGCTTGATCGCCAGGCAGACGGCGGAAATGTCGTCGTCGTAGCGCTTGGAGATTTTGTAGATGCGCAGGAATTCGGGCAGCCCCTCACCCCCGCCCTCTCCCGAAAGGGGCGAGGGAGCACGGGGGCCGGGCCCCATGGGATGGCCTGTCTGCGCTTTAACCCCCGCTTCCATTGGGAGAGGGTAGGGGTGAGGGCTCCCCCGGCTTCGGCACCCGCGCAAAGGCCAGCACCTCATCGGCCGCCATCACGTTTTGCCGGTAGCCGGTGTAGGGCGCTTCCAGCGGCAGTTCGCGCCGGCCGCGCGCGCTCATCAACACCACCTGCGCATTCAGCGCGATCAGCAGCGGCATCGGGCCGCCAATCGGCGAGCCATTGGCGATGTTGCCGCCCAGCGTGCCCGAGTGGCGCACCAGAAGGCCGGCAAAGCGGCTCGCGAAGGGGTGCAGTTACCAGCGCGGCATACGCATCGGCCAGCGTCACGGCCGCGCCAATCAGCAGGTGCTGCGGTTGGTTTTCAGTCCGGCGCAACTCGGCCACCTGCATGAGGTCGATGATTGGGTCGAACTGCCTGTGCTGCTTGGTCAGCCACAGCCCCACATCGGGGCAGCCTGCGATGAGCTGTGCTTTCGGGTGCGCAGCGCGAAGCCTGAGCAGTTCAGCCAGCGTTGGCGTCAGTTTATAAGCCAAATCGGCCTCTGGCGCACGACTGGCGTGCGCAAGCAGCTCCAGTTTCGATAGCAATTCGGTCGTATCGACAAAGGCCGGCGGCAGACTCGCCCTGTGCTGCGCGGTATCCAGAATCGGCCGGTAGCCGGTGCACCGGCACAGGTTGCCCGAAACCTCTTCCTGCGCCAGCGCCCGCGTGATGGGCTGGGGCATTTCCCCACCAGTCGGTGCCGCGGAACCGGCTTCGCCGGGCCGCAGGCGCAGCGCCCCCCCGGGGGGCAGCGCAGCACACGCAGTGGCAAGCGTGGGGGCCATATGGTTCTGGTGCATGCCGAACAGGCTCATGACAAAACCAGGCGTGCAAAAGCCGCATTGCGACGCGTGGCATTGCACCAGGGCCTCCTGTGCCGGATGCAGGCGGCCGTCGGACGCGGCCAGGTCTTCCACCGTCCACAGCGCCATGCCGTCGATCGAATGCGCCAGCCGGATGCAGCTGTTGATGGCGCGAAAGCGCAGTGCGCCGTCTTCAACCTGCCCGAGCACCACGGTGCAAGCGCCGCAGTCGCCTTCGCCGCAACCCTCTTTGGTGCCGGTGAGTCCCATGTCTTCGCGCAGCAGTTCCAGCAGCGTGCGATCGGGTGGTACATTGCCGAGATTGACCACTTCGCCCCTCCGGATGAAGCGGATGGTGTTGACGGAATGCTGAACAGGAGAAGGGGTGGGGTCCATGAGAATCAGGTTAAATCAAAGGGGTCGCGCGCTGCCTGTGCGGGTTCATATTACCCGGCTGGATGGACAGGTATCGGCCATGCGGCGGCCTGGAATTCACCTTCGTTGGTGATGGCATCAAGCTTGCTGCAGTCCAGGCTGGCCGGCTTGGTGCCTGAAGGGCCGCCACCATAATGCCGCGCTGGCGCCTGAGATGTCCGGCGACTGATATGCTCTGAAAAACATAGCTGCCTGCACCCATGCAGTCTGCGCAAAGCGCCTGAAAAGCGCAAGAAATAGAAATTACGCCTATCCGGTTTAACCCGGTTTGCCCGGTTTACCCAGATTACCCAGACAACCCATGACTGTTCCATCACCCTTGACCGAAAGCGCCAACGGCGCGCCACCCCGGCTGCAGCTGGCCGGCATCAGCAAAAGCTACCCCGGCGTGGTCGCCAACAGTGACATTGCCCTCAGCGTGCTGCCCGGCCAGATCCACGCCGTGCTGGGCGAAAACGGCGCTGGCAAGTCCACGCTGATGAAGATCATCTATGGCTCGGTCAAGCCCGACGCCGGCAGCATGGCCATCGACGGGCAGCCCGTGGTGGTGCGCAACCCGCAGGAGGCGCGGGCGCTGGGCATCAGCATGGTGTTCCAGCATTTCAGCCTGTTCGACACACTCACCGTCGCTGAAAACGTCTGGCTCGGGCTGGGCAAGCATTTGAGTCTGGCGGAGGTGTCGCATCGCATCCTGCAAACCACCCAGGCTTACGGGCTGCAGCTGGACCCGACGCGGCCGGTGCACACGCTGAGCGTCGGCGAGCGCCAGCGCGTCGAGATCGTGCGTGCGCTGCTGACGAATCCCAAGTTGTTGATCCTGGACGAGCCGACGTCGGTGCTCACGCCGCAGGCGGTTGAAAACCTGTTTGTCACCCTGCGCACGCTGGCCGCCGAAGGCTGCAGCATCTTGTACATCAGCCACAAGCTGCACGAAATCCGTGCGCTCTGCACCGCCTGCACCGTGCTGCGCGGCGGCAGGGTGTCGGGCGAGTGCGATCCGCGCGAAGAATCGAATGCGTCGCTGAGTCGCCTGATGATTGGCGCCGAGCCGCCGGCGCTGGAACACCGTGCGGTGAAAACCGGCGACATCGTGCTGGAGGTGAAGCAGCTGGATCTGG
>JBBSRS010000421.1:0-3023 GCA_038242795.1 Burkholderiales bacterium | reverse complement strand
TTGAGTAATTGTGATTTTTAAGAAAAATAAGGCTTTTGCGCACGGCTGGCGTGCGCAGTCAGCTATTTATTCAGTAGCAGAACCCAAGCGCGTTTAAAACGCTTCGAGGGCCAGCGCATTCACGCTGTCGGCGCCTTCGACGATGCTGTCGCGCATGCCCGGCACTTTGGTCAGCAGGTGGTCGGCGTAGAAACGCGCGGTGGTGATCTTGGCCTGCATGAACGTGGCATCGACGCCTTGGGCCAATTGCGCTTGCGCCACCAGCAACGAGCGCGCCATTTGCCAGCCGGCGACCACATTGCCCGCCAGCATGAGGTAAGGCACGCTGCCGGCAAACACGGCATTGGGCTCGCCCCGGGTGTTGGCGGCGACAAACTCGACCACATCGACAAAGGCTTCGCGCGCGGCTTTCAGGCGCTTGGCCACAGCCAGTGCGTCGGCGCTGCCCTGGGCCCGCAATTCGGCTTCGGTCGCTTCGATTTGTGCGGCAATGCCTTTGGCGGTCTGGCCGCCGTCGCGGGCGGTTTTACGGCCCACCAGGTCGTTGGCCTGGATGGCGGTTGTGCCTTCGTAGATCGTCAAAATCCGGGCATCGCGGTAGTACTGCGCAGCGCCGGTTTCCTCGATAAAGCCCATGCCGCCATGCACCTGAATGCCGAGCGAGGTGACTTCCTGGCTCATTTCGGTGCTGTAGCCCTTGACCAGCGGCACCATGAATTCATAGAAGGCCAGGTTCTGCTTGCGCACGTCGGCATCCGGGTGTTGGTGCGCGGCGTCGTAGGCAGCAGCGGCGACAGCGGCCATGGCGCGGCAGCCTTCGGTGTAGGCGCGCATGGTCATCAGCATGCGCTTGACGTCGGGGTGGTAGATGATGGCGGCGCTGGCCTTGATGGAACCATCGACCGGGCGGCTTTGCACGCGGTCCTTGGCGAAGGTGACGGCTTTTTGGTAGGCCCGTTCGGCAATCGCAATGCCCTGCACGCCCACGGCGTAACGCGCGGCGTTCATCATGATGAACATGTATTCAAGGCCGCGATTTTCTTCGCCGACGATGTAGCCGACCGCGCCGCCGTGGTCGCCAAACTGCAGCACCGCCGTCGGCGACGCCTTGATGCCCAGCTTGTGCTCGATGCTGACGCAATGCACGTCGTTGCGTTCGCCCACCGAGCCATCGGCATTGACCATGAATTTCGGCACGACAAACAGGCTGATGCCCTTCACGCCTTCAGGGGCGTCCTTTGCACGGGCCAGCACCAGATGGACGATGTTGTCGGCCATGTCGTGTTCGCCATAGGTGATGTAGATCTTGGTGCCAAACACCTTGTAACTGCCGTCCGCCTGCGGTTCGGCGCGGGTGCGCACAGCGGCCAGGTCGGAGCCGGCCTGCGGCTCGGTCAGGTTCATGGTGCCGGTCCATTCGCCGCTGACCAGCTTTTCAAGGTAGACCGCTTTCAACTCGCTCGATCCGGCCGTCAGCAACGCTTCGATGGCGCCGTCGGTCAGCATCGGGCACAGCGCAAAGCTCATGTTGGCCGAGTTGACCATTTCCCCGCACACCGCACCGATGGTTTTGGGCAGGCCCTGGCCGCCAAAATCGGCCGGATGCTGCAGGCCCTGCCAGCCGCCTTCGGCGTATTGCTTGAAGGCGTTCTTGAAGCCGGGCGTGGTGGTGACGACGCCGTTTTTCCAGCTTGAAGGGTTTTGGTCGCCGTCCCAGTTCAGCGGCGACAGCACGCCTTCGCTGAATTTGGCGCATTCTTCCAGCACGGCCTGCGCGGTGTCGAATCCGGCGTCTTCAAAACCCGGAATCTGCGCGATCTG
This sequence comes from Burkholderiales bacterium, assembly GCA_038242795.1. GTDB lineage: Bacteria > Pseudomonadota > Gammaproteobacteria > Burkholderiales > Burkholderiaceae_C > Polaromonas. The sequence goes on along the minus strand of JBBSRS010000421.1, from coordinate 1,202 downwards.
GTCGATGTTGGCCAGGTGCTGGATGTCGAACAACATGTCTTTGAGAGGCGCTTTGTAGCTCATTTCTTTTCTCCAATAAACCAACAGTGGCCCGGCAACCCAGGCAGTTCAGATAAAAAAAAGGCGCCCATGAAGACGCCCTTTTAGATGGTTTTGACTTACAGCGCGGCCGTCAGTTCCGGCACGGCGTTGAACAGGTCGGCTTCCAGGCCGTAGTCGGCGACGCCGAAAATCGGGGCTTCGGCGTCCTTGTTGATCGCCACGATGACCTTGGAGTCCTTCATGCCGGCCAGGTGCTGGATGGCGCCTGAAATGCCGATGGCGACGTACAGCTGCGGCGCAACGATCTTGCCGGTCTGGCCGACCTGCCAGTCGTTGGGGGCGTAACCGGCATCGACTGCCGCGCGCGAAGCGCCCAGTGCGGCGCCGAGCTTGTCGGCCAGCGGCTCCAGCACCTCATGGAATTTCTCGCTTGAGCCGAGGGCCCGGCCACCGGACACGATGATCTTGGCGGCGGTCAGCTCGGGGCGGTCGCTCTTGGCGATTTCGGCGCTGACAAAGCTGGATTTTCCGCTGTCGGCCATGCCGTCCACGACCTCCACGCTGGCCGAGCCGCCTGAAGAAGCCGCCGCATCAAAACCGGTCGTGCGCACCGTGATGACTTTGGTCGCGTCCAGGCTTTGCACGATGGCAATGGCGTTGCCGGCGTAGATCGGGCGCTCGAAGGTGTCGGCCGCATCCACCTTGGTGATGTCGGAAATCTGGCCGACATCGAGCAGGGCCGCCACGCGCGGGGCGATGTTCTTGCCCGACGCGGTGGCCGGAAACAGGATGTGCGAATAGTCGCCGGCCATGCCGACCACCTGCGCGGCCATGTGTTCAGCCAGGCCATGGGCGAATTGTTCGCCTTCGACGTGGATGACTTTGGAAACGCCGGCGATTTTGGAGGCGGCCTCGGCGGCGGCCTGGGCATTGTGGCCTGCGACGAGCACATGCACGTCGCCGCCGCACTGGCTGGCGGCGGTCACGGTGTTCAGGGTGGCGGGCCGGATGCTCGCGTGGTCGTGTTCTGCAATGACTAAAGAGGTCATGGTATTTACTTCCGTTTGATCAGTGAAAGGGTTAAATGACTTTGGCTTCGTTTTTGAGCTTGTCCACCAGCGCGGCGACGTCGGCCACCTTGATGCCGGCGCTGCGCTTGG
>JBBSRS010000420.1:0-3028 GCA_038242795.1 Burkholderiales bacterium | reverse complement strand
GGTCACGCGGCTCATTTTCGATCAGCTGGATGATCTTGCTGCCAATGACCACGGCATCGGCCACCTTGCCAATCGCCTTGGCGGTTGCCGCGTCGCGAATGCCAAAACCTACGCCGACGGGCACGCTGACATGCTGGCGAATGCGCGGCAGCATGGCTTCAACGGCGTCTACATCGAGCGTGCCGGCCCCCGTCACGCCCTTGAGCGAAACGTAGTACACATAGCCGCTGGCGACCTGCGCCACCTGCGCCATGCGCGCGTCGGTGCTGGTGGGGGCCAGCAGAAAGATCAGGTCCATGCCATGCGCCTTCAGCCGGGCGGCAAACTCCACGCATTCCTCGGGCGGGTAGTCGACGATCAGCATGCCGTCGACACCTGCTTCGGCTGCGTCCCGGATGAAGGCGCTTTCGGTGGTGCCTGCGCCGTGCCGGATGTCATAGCGTTCGACCGGGTTGGCGTAACCCATCAGCACCACCGGCGTGGTTCGGTCTTTTGTCCGGAAGGTGCGCACCATGTCCAGCACCTGGAGCAGGCCCACGCCCATGCCCAGCGCTTTTTCGCCGGCTTTCTGGATCACCGGGCCGTCGGCGCTGGGGTCTGAAAACGGCACGCCGAGTTCGATCACGTCGGCGCCGCCAGCGACCATGGCGTGCATCAGTTCGGGCGTGACATCGGCAAACGGAAAGCCTGCCGTGACGTAGGGAATCAGGGCCTTGCGGCCTTCAGCTTTAAGGCGGGAAAAGGTGGGCTCGATGCGGCTCATGACTGGCTCCCTGCGCCTTTGGCGCCGCTGGCATCGAAGGCTTCGGGCGAGGTGGCGACGCCGCCCTTAACGGACAGTCCGCGCATCGAAGGGCGGTCATAAAACTCGGCGCCCGACAAATCGGCCACGGTGCCAATGTCCTTGTCGCCCCGGCCCGAGAGGTTGACCAGGATGCTTTGATCGCTGCGCATGGTTTTGGCCAGCTTCATCGCGTAGGCAATGGCATGGGCCGATTCGAGCGCCGGAATGATGCCCTCGGTACGGCACAGGTAATGAAAAGCGGCCAGTGCTTCGGTGTCGGTGACGCCGACATATTCGGCGCGGCCGATGTCTTTCAGGAACGCATGCTCGGGGCCCACACCGGGGTAGTCCAGTCCGGCGCTGATGCTGTGCGTTTCGGTGACCTGGCCATCTTCGTTCTGCAGCACATAGGTGCGGTTGCCGTGCAGCACACCGGGCAGGCCACGCTGCAATGAGGCCGAATGCTTGCCACTGTCCAGACCTTCGCCGGCGGCTTCCACGCCAATCAGGCGCGTGGCTTCATGCGAAATGTAAGGGTGGAAAATTCCCATGGCATTGCTGCCGCCACCCACGCAGGCCAGCACGGCATCAGGTTGTTTGCCGCCGGTCATCTCGGGCATCTGGCTCAGGCATTCGGTGCCGATGACGCTCTGGAAGTCGCGCACCATCATCGGGTAGGGGTGCGGGCCGGCCACGGTACCGATGATGTAGAAAGTGTTGTCCACATTGGCCACCCAGTCGCGCATGGCTTCGTTCAGTGCATCCTTCAGCGTTTTGCTGCCGCTTTCCACGGGCACGACGGTGGCACCCAGCAGGTTCATGCGGTAGACGTTCGGGCTTTGGCGCTTGACGTCCTCGCTGCCCATGTAGACCACGCATTCGAGGCCATAGCGCGCGCAGATGGTGGCGGTGGCCACGCCATGCTGGCCGGCGCCGGTTTCGGCAATGATGCGCGGCTTGCCCATGCGGCGCGCCAGCATCGCCTGGCCGATGGTGTTGTTGATCTTGTGCGCGCCGGTGTGGTTCAGGTCTTCGCGCTTGAGGTAAATCTGCGCGCCGCCTTGCTCGCGGCTCATGCGCGCGGCATGGTAAATGGGCGAGGGGCGGCCCACGAAGTGCTTCAGCTCGTAGTTGAATTCGGCCAGGAATTCCGGGTCGTGCTGGTATTTGGCGTAGGCCGCTTTCAACTCATTGATCGCATGCGTCAGCGTTTCGGAAACGAAACTGCCGCCGTACAGGCCGAAATGACCGGCAAGGTCAGGTTGGTGGTAGTCGAACATGATTCTCTTTAATCAGTTGGGGACAGACCAACTCATATGCTGGGTATAGGCAGCCTGGTCTGTTCCGCAAGGTTTTTGAATTGCTCGTCGGCAGCGCGAACGGCTGCGACAAACTGGATGATTTTCTCGAAGCTCTTGATGCCCTTGGACACCTCGACGCCTGAACTCACGTCAACGGCCAGCGTGGTGCAGCGCGGCCTGACCTGCAAGATGCCATCGGTCACGTTTGCAGGCGTCAACCCACCAGACAAAACGAGGTGAGCGTTGACGCTTGGAGGAAGAAGTGACCAATTGAATGTTTTTCCGCCGCCGCCGTATCCTTCGACATGGGCGTCGAGCAAGATAGCCTGGGCTGATGCGTAATCCTGTGCGTATTTTAGGAGATCAAAGCGCGGGCTGCCCGGCTTGGGGTTTTCGTCCAACGGGATGCGGGCAGCGCGCAAAAAGGGTCTGCCTGCCTTCAGGCATTCTTCAGGCGTCTCATCACCATGAAACTGGACGATAGCGCACGGAATACGGGCGCATGCAGCTATTATTTTAGTAGTGTCTGCATTGACGAACAGCAGCACCGGCGTGACAAACGGCGGCAATCGGGCGGCCAGTTCGGCGGCGCGTTCCAGGGTGACATGGCGGGCGCTGTGCGCGTACATGACCAGGCCGATGGCATCGGCACCAGCGGCCACGGCCGCATCGACATCTTCCTCGCGGGTGAGGCCGCAAATCTTGATACGGGTGCGGCTGGATGCAGGAAGTGAAGTGGTCATGGTAACCAATCATAAGCGGCGGTGCGCGACGGCAAACCATGGCGCTCCTCGTACACCGGACCCAGAAAGTAAAGACCGTCGGGTGAAAAAGTAGGGGCAGCGGCATCACGGCGGCGCGCAGCCACCACGTCAGCCAGCCACTCGGGCGGCTGGCTGCCCTGGCCGACCGCCAGCAGGCAACCCATGATGTTGCGGATCAT
>JBBSRS010000419.1:0-3031 GCA_038242795.1 Burkholderiales bacterium | reverse complement strand
TCCTGATCGCCGTCCTGACAAGTTCATGCCGGCAGCTCAAACGCCTCATTCGAAGTGAGTTGCTTTGCCAAGTCCGGAACGTGCAAAAAAATGGTGTCAGGTGACTACTATTCCGGCAGAAGCTACCCCGTTTGGTCAAGGTTTTTTCGCAACACAAAGACCCTGCTGCTCCAACCGCGAAATGGCTGGTTGCTGGCAAGGCTGGAAACACCTTGCGGTTGTGATTGAGCCATATCAGGCAGGGGGGTGCAGCCAAAAACTTGAACTGCTAGGTGGTAGTTCATACATTCGTGCGAAGACCCGTTCAAGCAGTCAGGCGCTGCATAAACCTCGGGGAAACACACAGGTACGATCATTTTGCATCTGGGCTACCCCAGCAACGAACATGTTCAAGAGCGGGCATTGGCGCACACTGGTCGATACGTGACGTCTACTTGGTGAATTCGACAGCAGCTATGTGCACGGGATCACTTTGCGGACTTCTTTGCCAGTGCGCGTCCGCGGCTTCCTCGACAACCTGCTTGTCAAAGCTGTCCTTGGACAGCTGTGCCCAGACCGCGACGTACGCCTGGCACCAAGCCACCCGGTCTTCGTTCAACCGTTTTTCTTCAAACTCGGGATTCAATGGGGCAGGCATGATGCGAAAAAATTAGCTGGGTTGTCATATTTTGCCTTGCCGCACGAGATTTGGCTTAGGGAAGTCGGTTGGAAAAAATTGAAATGCCAGTTTTGCCAGGCAATATCACCGGTTCCAGTACCGGTACCGGGCCCAGGTAACGCCTCACACAGCAGGGGCAACAGGATCGATGGCGGCCAGCGCTTGCGCCACGGCCTCCCCATGCATTGGCCGAACCAGCCGGGCCACTTCTTTGCCATTGACCAGGAAGATCAGGGTCGGCCACAGCTTGATCTTGAATGACCGACCCAGCGCCCGGCCACTGCCGTCTTCCACCTTCAAGTGCCTGACGGCGGGGTGTGCGGCCAGCGCCTTGGCGATGATTGGCCCGCTGGCAAGGCAAAAGCCGCACCAGTCGGTGCCGAACTCCAGCAGGGCCACCCCGGGCAAGGCATCGATTGCTTCGCGTGTGGGCGCGTCGTTGGCATAGCGAAAAACAGGTGTCATGATTTAAGCTCACTTGAGTGAGGCGATGAAAAAAACGTTGGAGCGCCTGTTCACATTGTGTGGATGTAGTGATGAATCCGGGCCACCAGTGCATCAAAATCCGGTTGGCCTTGGTAGTACAGCGCTTGTGTTTTGCGGTACTCCCGCGCAAAACGTGCACGCTGCGCAGCGTCGGCCAGGACAAAAGCGGGGTTTCGGGCAATCATCTGCTCGTCACCGCGGCGAAAGCGCTGCGCCTTGCGCTCTGGGTAGATAGGCTCGTGCAAGAAGGCCTGCACTTCCTCCAAGCCGAGCAGGCAGTACACGTCGTAGTAGTGGCGCAGGAAATTGCCGGGGAATGCCTGCGACTCGCCCAGCCGACGGTACTTCGTGGAAATCGTCTGGAGTTTTTCGACAAAGGTGTGCGTCGGCGCGTAACAGGGGACAGCCACCGCACGGTTGTCGAAGACTTCCACGCTGCGATCAAAGGCGACGTCCAGGGCCCATGACGAGATGGTGACCGGTCGATTGGGCGCCGTGTCATCGAATCCCAGTTCCAGAAGAATACCGTCTTTGATGCCTGCCAAGGCGGCTGTACGTGGCGTATAGACCAGACGAATGCCAGCACTGCGCATCTTGTTGTCGTCGAACTGCGTGTCGCGCTGCACACTGTCGATGCCTGGGATACGAATGCGTGCCGTCAGTTGGTCGTAGTAAGCGCGTCGCGAGGCGACGTGGGCAGGTTTGTCCTGGTTGCGGCCCACCTTCACCTGCATGCCATCTGGGGGCGCGATACGGATGTCGATATCCTCGGAGAAGCGGTGAATGATGCCGAAGCCCTTGGACAATGAAGTTCCGCCCTTCAACTCGAACGCAAAGCCTTGCGCCTGCAGGCCCCATAGGCAATGCATGATCCAGTAGTCCTTCTCGACCAGCATCGGATCGATTCCGCGCTCGTCTGCGACGATCGCAAGCAGTTGGTGAAAGTCCCGCCGTGCGTGCAGGAAATCAAGCACCCGCCCACTCCCGCAGGCGCTTGCGTGTGGCGACGTTCCCGAAGTTGTCTGCGGCGCGCTGGAGGGCGGCCGGATCAAACGACGCCAGCTTGGTGCGTGCCTGGCGCAGCACGGCGCCCTGGTCCTCGGCCAGTTCCTCCAGGTTGTTGAGCAGGTCCACGTACAGGAACTCGGCCGTCAGCTTTTTAGGAAAGCGCGGCTTCATGCGGAAATCGAACTGCCGGTTGCCCAACCGGAAGATGCCGTGGCGCTTGTGGTTGTAGACCAGCGTGCGGTTGTAGAGCTGGGTGGTGCCCAAGCCCACAGCGTTGTAGGCCGAGGGAGAAAACACCAGGAAATTTTTGTCCCGCAGAAAACCACCCACCACCTGCGAATCGGCAGGCGGCAGCGGACCGAAACTCGACTGTTTCGGCGCGTAATAAAGCCCTTGAGCGAGTTTCTTCAGCATCCCGGTGGCCACCAGCGCACGCAGGTGTCTGTCCACGGCGGTTGACAGACGTGCGAGGTCCTCCCGCCGATAGACGCGGCCAGCTTGCAACTCGTCCGCAAGGTCAGCAGCAGCGCCTTGCAGTGGCTGGGCACGACTCGCAACACGGATAGACATGTCTGAATTCCTATTGAGGTTTCATGCATTTTAGGGCTTTGCGAAAGACATTGTTTCCCACTTGAGACGCACTTCAGCCACTGACAGGCTCAAGCCAATTTGTTGAAGCAACGCCCAGTGCGTTCGACAAGGTAACGGCACATGCCATACGCCGCCGTATTTACCTTTACAACCAAACTGCCCTCCCAAACCAACATACCTTCCTGCTCCTTGCCCAACCTCCCCCTAATGCCTTCCTGACGCGGGGGAGCGGGGCGGGGAGGTCGGGCAGGAGGTGGGGTTATATCTGATTTTCTTTGGTTGTAAAGG
>JBBSRS010000418.1:0-3037 GCA_038242795.1 Burkholderiales bacterium | reverse complement strand
AGGCCCGGCGTCGCGGCAGTGCATCAATTTGCCGTTGACCCGGACCGTCAAGGCCTGGGCATTGGTCGCATGCTGCTCGTCCAAGCGGAATCGTGGGCGACAGAAAACGGCTTTCGCGAATTGGCCAGGGACACGTCCTAACCATCAACGCATTAGATGAGGTGGTACGATAAGCTCGGCTACCGTCAGGTTGGCGAAGTTCGTTTGACTGGAAAGGTCTAAAGCAGCGTCATGCTCGGCAAGCGCCCGCAACGTGATGCATGACATTTCTTTTAAGCGGTGTTATTCATGTGCGGCGAGCCGCCGGGGCAAAACGTCAGTAGCTGGCAGCGATCGAAGCCACCTGATCTCCCGAAACGGAAGGTGTTATTCCAGGGGCTTTTCGCCTGTTGGCACTGGCGCGGCTTCGTCGGGCACTTTCGCAACGTCAGAGGCATGGTTTTCCATGCGGGTTTTCTTGCCCGGTTGCGGCGTCTTGTCTGCCCCGGGCGCGATCTCCTGGCCCTGGTGCTTTTTCTCTTGCTGGACTTTCTTGTCGTGGGCTACATTGCGCGGGTCGGTCATTGGTTCTTCTTTCAGTTGGTGAAGGTCTATCTTTTGCTGAATACAAAGCTCTCAAGGTAGGACAACACCAGACACTGCATGCCGGATGACGCCTGATCTTTCCATCCAACGGACATCATGCCCCCGTGCTTCGCTGGCCTGCAGCCGCCGTTCCTGGCAAACATGGAGCAACTTGCCCTGCGTTTCCGGTATCAGTCTTCGCAACCGCTGTCGCATCCTGCACGTCCCCGACATCAAAACCGTTCAAGTTAAGACTCTTCGCCGCTCCTTTCGATTAAAACATCAGGTTTTGAAAAGGTCTTCTGGACCATTTCAATGCTGGAATAGCCTGTTCCGGCCGACCAACCTGTATTTCCAGCTATTCTTTTCATTGTGAATTTCCTAGTGTTTGGCATTTCGGCACAGAGCCAGCCGCACCATGCTGGCGGCAGATTCAGACACGCTTGGCGCCTCCTGAAAAAATGACATTCATGCCAGCGTCTTGCCGTGCCCGCACTGCAGGCCAATGAGGTAAATCAGCATGCGCCGCATGCGCGGAAAAAGAGATCATGGGATGATGTGAACCCACGCAATTTGAAGCCTGACACCATGTCTGAAATTCTCACATTGAATTCTCTCCCGCTCTTTCCCCTGGGCACCGTGCTGTACCCCGGCGGCTATTTGCCATTGCAGATTTTCGAGGTGCGCTACCTCGACATGATTGGCAAATGCCACAAGGCCGGCGCGCCGTTTGGCGTGGTGTCGCTGACGCAAGGCTCGGAAGTGCGAAAGCCTGCCAACGCCACTGCCAAAAATGCAGCGCCGAACGGTGATGCTTTTGCCAACGAGGCGTTCCACACGGTCGGCACATTGGCCAGGATCATCGAATTCGCGATGCCGCAGGCGGGACTGATGGTGGTGCAATGCCAGGGAATTCACCGCTTCACCATCACCCGTCGGGAAAAGCTGAAGCATGGGCTGTGGATTGCCGATGTGGTCCGCATGGAAGACGACCTGCCGGTCAGGATTCCCCACGACCTGCAAAAAGCCGCCGATGCGCTGGGCAAGCTGATCAAGGGGCTGCTCAATGGCGACACGCCGCCCGAAAAAATGCCCATACTGGCACCCTACCAGCTTGACGACTGCAGCTGGGTGGCCAACCGCTGGTGCGAGTTGCTGCCACTCCCCCCGGCTGTCAAGCAGCAGCTGATGGAACTGGACAACCCGCTGCTCAGGCTGGAACTGGTTTGCGACATCCTGGAACGCAACGGCATTTCACGCTGATTTTCTGCAAGCGCAGCACTGGATTGCGCGTTAAGAAGGTTCAAGGGCCGCTGGCGCGTGAAAACGCCTCCTTAAAAAACTAAAATCATCGATTCTGCGTTTTGCACCGCTCTTTCAGAACGGCAGGGCGCGTGATGTTTTCAGCTTTTTTTCCGGAACACCGATCTATGTCCAGCCACCCGACCCCTCCCGACACCGTCAGCCCTGCTCCCGCCCACCACGACGAAAACCAGCTCATGGTTGAGCGTCGGGAAAAGCTTGCTGCCCTGCGCCAGCAACAGGCCGACGGCCGGGGCGTGGCCTTTCCCAACGACATCAAGCCACAACACCGCGCCGAAGCGCTTTTTGGGCAATACAGCCACCTGAGCAATGAAGAACTCGAACCCCTGGCCGTCAGGGTGACGGTGGCCGGCCGCATGATGCTCAAGCGCGTGATGGGCAAGGCCAGCTTTGCGACGTTGCAGGACGCCTCGTTTGGCCCGTCGGGCGGCCGCATTCAGCTCTACATCAACAACGCCGGCGTGGGCGAGGACGTGCATGCCGCTTTCAAGCACTGGGACCTGGGCGACATCGTGTCGGCCGCCGGAACGCTGTTTCGCACCAAGACCGGCGAATTGTCGATTCATGCGGACAGCATCCGGCTGGTCACCAAGAGCCTGCGCCCGCTGCCCGACAAGTTCCACGGCATGGCCGACCAGGAAGTCAAATACCGCCAGCGTTATGTCGACCTGATCATGGACGAATCGGCGCGCAAGCGTTTCATGGCGCGCAGCAAGGCGGTCAGCGGCATTCGCGAGTTCATGGTATCGCACGATTTCCTGGAAGTCGAAACACCGATGCTGCACCCGATTCCGGGCGGCGCGAATGCCAAGCCGTTCAAGACGCACCACAACGCGCTGGACCAGGAAATGTTCTTGCGCATCGCGCCCGAGCTGTATTTGAAGCGGCTGATCGTCGGCGGTTTCGAGCGCGTGTTCGAGATCAACCGCAGCTACCGCAACGAAGGCATCAGCGTTCGCCACAACCCCGAGTTCACCATGATGGAGTTCTATGCGGCGTGGTGGAACTACACCGACCTGATGGCTTTCACCGAAGACCTGATCCGCGACATTGCGCAAAAAGTCTGCGGCTCTTTGCAACTGAGCTACGCCGACAAGCCGGTCGACCTGAGCCAGCCGTTTGAACGCCTGACGATTCGCGAAGCCATCCT
>JBBSRS010000417.1:0-3038 GCA_038242795.1 Burkholderiales bacterium | reverse complement strand
GATCAGGTAGTCGGCTAGCGTCATGAACGCGCGAAAGTTCGACGCGATCAGCGGCAAGTCCTTGATGATCAAGCCGGCCGCATGGACTTTGCTGCCTTCAAGGTCTTCGGCATTGATGCCGTAGTTGCCGATGTGCGGGTAGGTGAGGGTGACGATCTGCTGGCAGTAGCTCAGGTCCGTGAGGATTTCCTGGTAGCCGGTCATGGCGGTGTTGAACACCACCTCGCCGATCGTGGAGCCGGGCGCTCCAATCGAATTGCCGATAAAGACCGTGCCGTCTGCGAGCGCCAGAATGGCGGGCGGGGTATTTCCCTGTAGAGACAAAAGCACTGGGTTCTCCGGTTGTGTACGGTTCGCCCAAGCGTGCACGAAAAGGGTCTTCTCAGACGCTTGCGGGCTGCTTTTATGAATGGGGTTGGCTTGTTGTGCGCTTGGGCGAAGCTGGGATTTGAAAAGCCCACGATTATATAACGCCAGAAGTAGCCCCCACGGTCGCCCACTGCGTGTGGCTCCCTGCCCCCCCGAGGGGGCCGCTGCGCCTGCGGCCCGGCGAAGCCGGTTCCGCGGCCCCTGCTGGCTTTGGGAGGCTTTACGCCTCTTGCCTTACATTGCCTCGCACTTGGTACTTGGCGTTTCGCGCTTAGAGCTATGCAGTTTTTACTGCGCGTTCAGGGCTTTGTGCGTTTAAAGACGCTGATCACTGCGCCAGATCAGCGTGTGGCCAGCGACAGTGAACTGGCGTACAGACAAATCGCGGCGGCGGCGGCGACGTTGAGGGATTCTTCGCCGCCGGGCTGGTCGATGCGCACCTTCAGGCTGGCGCGGTCCATCAGGTTGTCGCTGACGCCCTGCCCTTCATGGCCCATCGCCCAGGCGCATGGCATGGGTAACTTTTGCTGGTGGACGAAGCTGCCGTGGTGTGAACTGGTCACCACAATCGGCACCGTGAGTGCCGCCAATACCTCGGGGTCAACGCCCTCGACCAGGCGCAGGGCGAAATGTGCGCCCATGCCGGCGCGCAGCACTTTGGGCGACCACAGCGCCGCCGTTCCCTTGAGTGCGATGATCTGGCTGAAGCCAAAAGCCGCCGCGCTGCGCAGGATGGAGCCGACATTGCCGGCGTCCTGCACGCGGTCCAGAATGACCGACGCGGCGCCGGGCTGGAGTTCGGGCACGGTGGGCAGTTCGAGCACGAAGCCCATGCGCGCCGGCGATTCGAGGCCGCTGATCTCGGGCAGCAGTGCATCGGCGATCACTATGTTTTTCATAGCTGCTTGCGCCCATTCAGCATGCGCAAGCGGCCAAAAAGACTCTGAAAATACAGCCAGCGCAGGTTTCAGGCCGCGCGCCAGTGCCGCACGGCACAGGTGGTCGCCCTCCAGCCAGACGCGGCCCTGTTTGCGGTAAGCGGTGTTGTCGTGCGACAGCCGGTGCAGGTCCTTGACCAGCACGTTGTCGCGCGACGAAACGTGCGTGACGGGAACGGAGAAACCGCTGCTCATCGCAACACCCCGGCCACGGGCGCGAACGAGCGCCGGTGCTGCGGACATGCGCCGTGCTGGCGCAACGCGGCCAAATGCTGGGCGGTGCCATAGCCCTTGTGGCCGGCAAAACCGTACTGAGGGTACTGCAGGTCATAGTCGCGGCACCAGCGGTCGCGGTACACCTTGGCCAGAATCGACGCCGCCGAAATGGCCGGCACCAGCGCATCGCCCTTGACAATCGCCTCGGCCAGCATCAAGAGCCGGGGCAACTGGTTGCCGTCGACCAGCACTTTTGACGGCTTGAGCCGCAAGCCTTCCACGGCGCGTTTCATCGCCAGCAGGGTTGCCTGCAGAATGTTCAGGCGGTCAATTTCCTCCACGCTCGCCATGGCAATCGAGCAGCACAACGCCTTGGCCTGGATTTCGTCATACAGCTTTTCGCGCCGCAGCGCGGTGAGTTTTTTTGAATCGGCCAGGCCCGCCACGGGATGGAGCGGGTCCAGGATGACAGCCGCCGCCACGACCGGACCGGCCAGCGGTCCGCGCCAGGCTTCGTCGACACCGGCCATCAGGCCCGGAGTGTGCCACGACAAGACAGCCTGCTCAGGTTTCAAGGATTTTCTGGATTGCATCGGTGGCCAGTTGGGAGGTGTCTCGTTGCAGTTCTGCATGCAGCTGGGTGAAGCGCTGTTCGACAGCCCTTATTTTCTCAGGGGCTGACGATTTTGCATCCACCCATTCACACAACGCCTGCGCCAATGCCTCGGGCGAGGCCTGCTCCTGGAGCAGTTCAGGCACGACAAAATCACGGCACAAAATATTCGGCAGGCCGACCCAGGGCTGCAGTTGCTTGCGCTGCATGATCTGCCATGACAGCCAGTTCATGTTGTAGGCAATCACCATCGGGCGCTTGAACAGTGCCGCTTCCAGCGTCGCGGTGCCGCTGGCAATCAGCGTGACATCGCAGGCCGCCAGCACCGTGTGCGACTGGCCGGCGACGATCTGCACATCGGCGCGCACGCCCGCCTGATCCGCCAATTGCTCGATCAGGTCTTTCAGCGCCGGAATCGCCGGAACTATGAATTGAATAGCGGGGTGTGCCCGCTTGACAAGCGCTGCAGCCTGAAAAAATCGCAAAGCCAAATACTCGATTTCCGATTTCCGGCTGCCGGGCAAAATGGCGACGACGGTGGCGTCGTCGCGCAAGCCCAGCGCCTGCCGGGCCGCGGGTCGGTCAGGCTGCATCGGAATCACGGCTGCCAGCGGATGGCCGACATAGGTCGCGGCAATCCCGTGCGTTGCCAGCAGGGCCGGCTCAAACGGAAAGATACACAGCACATGGTCTGCGCTGCGCCTGATTTTTTCCACCCGGTCGGCCCGCCAGGCCCAGATCGAGGGACCGATAAACTGCACCGTCTTGATGCCCTCAGCCTTCAGCGCCGCCTCCAGCCCCAGGTTGAAATCAGGCGCATCGATGCCGATAAACACATCGGGACGCTGGCCTGGGCCCGTCAACAAACGCTTTTTCAGTTGCTCGCGAATGCCGGCAATTTC
>JBBSRS010000416.1:0-3040 GCA_038242795.1 Burkholderiales bacterium | reverse complement strand
CACCGATCAGCATCATGGCGATGAACGCCAAAAACAGCAGTGTGACGATCATGACTTGCGTCCCCGGCGGATGAACAAGCCCACAGCGCGCAGGGCGATGCCGAGGGAAATAATCGGCAGCCAGATCGAATACCACCACTGCGGCACGCCAATGCCCGGCGAGGTTTCACCAAAGCGGTAATCGTCCCAGACCAGCCGCATGCTCAGCACGCCGATCAGTGTGAACAGCAGCGCGACCAGCACCGCGCCCAGTCGCGACAGCTTCTTGCGCCGCGCCATTGAGCCGCTTTCTGAAAAGTATTCGATGCGGATATGCCGGTCCCGCGCCACCGCCGCCGAACTACCGACCAATGCCAGCACGATCATCAGGAACACCGAGAACTCCTCGGTCCAGGCAAATGACTGGTTGGTGAAATAGCGCGCAATCACATTGGCAAAGGTAATCAGCGCCAGTGCGCCCATGACGAGAACGGTCAGCCAGTCTTCGATCTTGAGCGGCACACGGGTCGGCTCGTCGATGTCGTCAAGGTCGTCAGGGGGCAAAGTGGCTTCAGGCGCCTGGCCAGCGTGGGGAGGGGAAGACATGAAAGGAAAGCCCGGTTGAACAGTTAAAACAGCCGGGATTATCCTGCAGCCGGCCTGCATCGTAACGGTGCGGCCGCGCTGGGCGCATCGGGGATTTCCTTGAGCCGGTGCGACAATTCAGCGCATGACTTCAGCCACCCTCACATCCGCCAGCCAGCTCACCATCACCCGGCCCGACGACTGGCACCTGCATGTGCGCGATGGCGACGCGTTGCAGACCGTGGTGCCGCACACCGCCGCGCAGTTCGGCCGCGCCATCATCATGCCCAACCTGCGCCCGCCGGTGACCACTGCCGCGCAGGCACTGGCGTACAAGGCACGCATCCAGGCCGCCGTGCCGGCCGGCGTGGCCTTCGAGCCGCTGATGACGCTGTACCTGACCGACAACTTGCCGCCCGACGAGATCAGGCGCGCCAGGGACGCCGGCGTGGTTGCCGCCAAGCTTTACCCGGCGGGTGCCACGACCAACAGCGATGCCGGCGTGACCGACCTGCGCAAGACCTACCCAACGCTGGAAGCCATGCAGCGCGAAGGCCTGCTGCTGCTGGTGCATGGTGAAGTCACCTCGCCCGACATCGACCTGTTCGACCGCGAAGCGGTGTTCATCGACACGCAATTGATTCCGCTGCGCCGCGATTTTCCGGAACTGAAAATCGTGTTCGAGCACATCACGACGAAGGAAGCCGCGCAGTATGTCACTGAAGCCGACCGTTTCCTGGGTGCCACCATCACCGCGCACCACCTGCTGTACAACCGCAATGCGATTTTCACCGGCGGCATCCGTCCGCATTACTACTGCCTGCCGGTGCTCAAGCGCGAAACCCATCGCTTGGCGCTGGTCGAGGCGGCCACGTCGGGGAATGCCCGGTTCTTTTTAGGCACCGACAGCGCGCCGCATCCGGCGCATCTGAAAGAGCACGCCACGGGCTGCGCCGGCTGCTACACCGCGCATGCCGCGATGGAGCTGTATGCCGAGGCCTTTGACGCAGCGGGTGCGCTGGGCCAGCTCGAAGCCTTTGCCAGTTTCAACGGCGCCGACTTTTATGGTCTGCCGCGCAATGAGGGCACCATTTCCCTGGCCAAGGAAAGCTGGACCCCGCCGGTGAGTTTTGCGTTTGGCGAGGCGGAATTGAAGCCGCTGCGCTCGGGCGAGGCGCTGCCCTGGAAACTGGTCAATCCCACTTCAGAAAGCACGTGATGGAAAGAAAACCCCGCGTCGCCCTGCTGATTGATGCCGACAATGCGCCAGCCTCGAAGATCGACCTCATCCTCAACGAGCTGTCAACCTTCGGCGAAACCAATATTCGCCGCGCCTATGGCAACTGGAAAAAGAGCGAGCTCAAGGGCTGGGAAGAGGCGCTGCATGAACACGCCATCCGGCCGATGCAGCAGTTCGACTACAGCAAGGGCAAAAATGCCAGCGACATGGCCATGGTCATCGATGCGCTGGAACTGCTCTACACCGACAAGCCTGACGCGTTCGGCATCGTCTCCTCCGACGCCGACTTCACGCCGCTGGTGATGCATTTGCGCGCCAAGGGGGCCGCCGTGTATGGCTTTGGCGCCCAAAAAACGCCCGAGCCGT
This sequence comes from Burkholderiales bacterium, assembly GCA_038242795.1. Taxonomy (GTDB): domain Bacteria; phylum Pseudomonadota; class Gammaproteobacteria; order Burkholderiales; family Burkholderiaceae_C; genus Polaromonas. Next base: position 870 of record JBBSRS010000416.1, on the reverse strand, counting down.
TTGTCAACGCCTGTTCGCGGTTTCTTTACCTTGACAAGCTGCGCCCGCTGGCCGTGAACGATGCGCCTGCCGGCGGCCGTGAGGAACTGGAGACGGAGGCGGATGAGGCCGGGGCGCCGGCGGCTGCGCCTTTGCGCGCCACACCGGCGCAGCTCAAGCAGGATGCCCGGCTTGTCTTGCTGCTGCGCAACGCCGTGCAGGCCGCCGCTGACGACGAAGGCTGGGCGCGTGTCGGCGCCGTGGGGACACAAATCGCCAATCAGGCGTCGTTTGACCACCGCAACTACGGCTACTCCACGCTAACCAAACTGCTGGTTGCGACCCAGCTGTTCGATATTTCGGACGAAGGAAAATCGTCGGTCATGGTGCGCGACAAAAGGCTGGCCAGGCCGGGGCGGAATTGAGCGCCTTCACTGCCGTCGAATCAACACCGGGCGTCCTGCCGGCGGTGGACTGGAACCAGCCCTGGTTGGCGCCGTGGCGTGATCCGGGTGAGCGTGTGGCGCAAGCTGTCGCCGATGGCGTGGCATTGCATGAGGCGCTAAACGATGTCCAGAAAAGCGCCGTGCGCTTTGTCCCCCAAGACCAGTTGCCGCCCGGCGAAGCCTACGAGCGCTACATCTTCAACAGTGGCAACGTGCCAACCCGCGAGGGGCTGCATGATTTTTTCAATGGCCTGTGCTGGATGCGCTTTCCTGAAACCAAGAAACGGCTGAATCAGTTGCAGGCGGCCGAAATTGCGGCGGCAGGCGTGCGACCTTTGCGCGGCCCGGTGCGCGATGCCCTGACGGTGTTTGACGAAAACGCCGCCTTTCTGCTGGCACCGCAACCCCTGTGGGACGCCCTGGTTGACCGGGACTGGCAGCGCCT
>JBBSRS010000415.1:0-3054 GCA_038242795.1 Burkholderiales bacterium | reverse complement strand
GCTCCTGTGGCAAAGGCGAACAAGTTCAACGGATGCGTCCGACTGGCCCAGCAAGCCCGGCGCTCACCTCGGCATGGTGGCGCGCCGTAGTGCATTTGATGCCGTTTCCCAGCCAATCCGCCATCAAATGCGTAACCGCTCGCTTTAAAGACTCAACCACGGGCCGTGGAAGCCACCCTGCAGCGGATGAATTTAAAAATTCTGTCCACTGCTGGACACAAAAAAGGGATGGCAAGCGTTGACAAACCCTTTCGCGAAACTTACTGTGAGTGCTTCGCATGGAGGCTGGCATGTCGCGATCGTCCCCACCCAGAAGAAAACACTTTCACCACATCACCCTGGCGCAATTCCAGCGCCTCAAGCACTGGCGGGAAGCACGGCAGGCGTCGCACCCGCTGGAGCGGCGCATGTGGGAAGCCGTGCTGACGCTGTGGATGATGGGCTGGGTCGGCTGGCTGCCTGCTTTCGAGGCTGAAGCCTACTGGGCGTTTCCGCTGTGCCTGCTGGGGATGCTTTCTCCGCAGCTGTATGTCGGTTGGCGCAGAAAAGCCCATGCTTCGCAGCGCCTGAGGTGCGACTGGCTGGGGCTGCTCGATTGAGTGCGGCAACCTGAATATTTCGTCGCCAACCCCTGGCCTTGACCACCGCATCAAGGGCGGTCAAGGCCAGGGACGTTCAGCCTTCGCGGTTCACTGCGACGGGCTGGAGCCTGAGACCTTAAGGGCCGGCAGGACGTGGTTCGCCTGTTCCGCATTCAGCGCCTCGGCCTGGGCGGCGGCATTCCTGCCCGCCACGAAGGCGTGGTCCGAGTTGTAATACTCCCACTCGCTGTAGCGGCCGGACAGGATGATGTTGGACCGGGCCACCCAGTTGCGGATGGTTTCAACATGCGCGGCGCGGTCATGGTCATAGACCACATACGCAAACGGCATGTCCACCTGGTTGGCGGCCAGGACGGCATCGTCTTCGGTGAACATGCCGACCCCGATGCACTCACGGATGCAGCGGTCGATGAGCGCCTGGCCGTCGCAGGGCAGCGGCTTGTATTCCGAATAAGTGATCTCGCAGGTCAGGCCGAAGCCGCCGGGCGCATTGCAATGCGGGCTGGCGTTGCCCTGCACGAAGATGCGGTGAAACACCGTGTCTTCGGGGTAATAAATCCAGTGCTTGTCGGTCAGGTTCTCGCGGCCTATTCCCAAGTTGACGCAGCGCACCGACACATGGCGCAACCCCCTGGCCGCCGCCTGCACCGAAGGCGGTGCCTCGTCGCCCATGGCCGCGACCAGATGCGGCAGCGCCAGCGTGCTGATCAGGGTGTCGTAGCGGTAGCTGCGGCCGTCCTTCAGCGTCACCGTGCGGCGTGAGGGCGACACGGCGAGCACATCGGCCTGCATTTCCACATCGCCTTCGAGCAGCGGCAAAAAGCCGTCCATCAACGCCTGAAATCCGCCGCGCAGCGGGTAGCCAAAGCGCGCGTTCGGCCCCATCGGCTTGGTCACCGGTTTCAAGGCGCCATCGATCATTTCCTCCAGGTCGGGCATCGGCACACGGCCGCCCAGCCACGAGGTTTCCATCTCGCTGAGCGGCACGGCCCAGAGTTTCTTGTTGTACGGAATGGCAAAGTGCTTGGCCACGCCGGCGCCCCAGACCTTGTAGATGAATTCCTCGAAATTTTTGGGCGCTGCCGCCGCCGCAGGGCTCTTGGAAATCACGCCGGCAACCGGGCTGCCACTGGCCGCATGGGAAATTGTGGCGGTCGCCGCCGAGGGTGCTGAAATGGCCGCGCCGGGAAGCTCTTTTTTCAGCGGCCCGAAGCGCGCTTCAATCGCGCCGATCAGGCATTCCTTGAGCACTTCGGGCGGCAGGCCGTACAGCGCACCCTGGAACGGGTAACGGGTGTAGACCTCCTTGCTGTAAATCCAGGCTTCGCGGTTTTGCCAGTGCACGTTGTCACCGAGCAGGGTCTTGTACAGGTCCAGCACATAGGCATCGTTGGAAAACATGATGTGGCCGGCATAGTCAAAGGTAAAGCCGTTGTCCACGATGGAGCGGCACCAGCCGCCCACCGTGCCGGCTTTTTCCAGCAGCAGGCTGCCTTCGCCCAAGTGGTAGGACGCGGCCAGGCCGGTCGGGCCGGCACCCATCACCACGGTGGAATAGTGTCGCGCCGCACCCTCGCCCTGTGCGTCGCCAGTCAGCATGCGTCCCAAGGGCTGGCCGTCAAAACCCGGGGCATGGGCAGCGGCAACACCGGAAGGGGCAGCCTGTTGCGCCGGAACCCGCTGATGCGGGGCCAAAGCGTCGATCTGCACACGGATGGCGTCGGCGGTGGCATCCCATGATGTCGCCGCCACGATGCTGCGCACCTGTTCGGCGCGGCTGGCCGATTCCGCCTCTGACTCAGCCAGCAACGCCTCGCAGGCGTGGATGAATTCCAGCGCCGTGTCGGCAATCGCCACCACATGGCCATAAGGTTCGGCCACATCGCGGATGCGGGTGCTGACCGACGGTTTGCCGGCGGCCATGTATTCCAGCGTCTTGGTCGGGCTGATGAAACGCGTGGCGTCGTTCAGCGCAAACGGCAGCAGGCACACATCCCATCCGGCCATGAACTGCGGCAGGTCTTCATAGCCTTGCTGGCCAAGCCAGTGGATGTTGCTGCGCTGCGGCAACTTGTCGTGGTTGATCTTGACCACCGGGCCGACCATGACGAGCTGCCATTCGGGATGCACGTCGGCCATGGCGGCTATCAGGTCCAGGTCGATGCGCTCGTCGATCACGCCGCAGTAACCCAGGCGCGGATGCGCCAGGCCCGCCTGCGCCGGATGGTCGGGCAGGCCGTTTTGAGCCGCCGAGGCGAAATGCGCGGCATCGACGCTGCTGGAAAAACAATGCACGTTGTCATGCCGCTCACGCTTGGAACGGTACAGGCTCGGGCCCCCGGTGAGCACCAGGTCGGCCATCTGGTACAGCGCGTTTTCACGCTGGATCAGCTGGCGCGGCGCGTTCATGAAAGCCGACAGCTCGTCCATGCAGTCGTAAATCACCGCACGG
>JBBSRS010000414.1:0-3059 GCA_038242795.1 Burkholderiales bacterium | reverse complement strand
GCCGCACCGACCACCATGCCGATGGCTGGGGCATCGCTTTTTTTGAAGGCGACAGCGCCCTGGACAAGGCCAATGATGGCAAGGGGCTGCGCCATTTCGTCGACCACCTGCCGGCCTGCGAGTCGCCGGTGGCCGAGCTGATCCGCCGCTACCCGATCAAGAGCCGCAATGTGATTGCGCACATCCGCAAGGCCACGCAAGGCCCGGTGGCGCTGGAAAACTGCCACCCGTTTGTGCGCGAGCTGTGGGGACGTTACTGGGTGTTTGCGCACAACGGCAACCTGGCCGATTTTGCGCCGCGCCTGCACGGCTGCTTCCGGCCGGTGGGCACCACCGACAGCGAACACGCCTTTTGCTGGATCATGCAGGAGCTGGCCAAGTCGCATGCCGACGTGCCCAGCGTGCGGGAGTTGAGCATCACGCTGCGCGAACTGGCAGCCCGGGCAGCACAACACGGCACCTTTAATTTTTTGCTCAGCAATGGCCAGGCACTGTGGGCGCATGCGTCGTCCAACCCGGGCTCACCGATCCTGTACCACGTCGAGCGCCAGCACCCGTTCACCCATGCCACGCTGAGCGACGAAGACGTGAGCGTCAACTTTCAGGAACACACCCAGCCCACCGACCGGGTAGCCGTGGTGGTGACCGCGCCCCTCACCACCAACGAAACCTGGACCGCCTTTGCGCCGGGTGAACTCAAGGTGTTTGAAAACGGCGCACTGCTGGCCGACGCCTGAACGGCAAACAGGTTTCTGCAGCGCCGCAACCGCCTTGCCACACAGCGCAGCGTCAACGCGCATGCACCCATGCACAGTGCTTGAAGACTTGACAGCGGGAAAGCGGCACTAATACTTTCGCTGTGCGGGTCATGCCCTTGTGATCGATTGAGCCGAACCATTTTCAGCGAAAAAACTGACGGTTTTTTGCGCCACATCAAGCATTCGGCCTCTACGCAAGCACCATTCGGTCTGTCATGCGATACATCAACCCACGTCATTTCAGGCCAAATACAATCAACTTCAAGAAACATGAGGCAAGCCGCCAAGCCGCTTGATTGCGCGAGACTTTCGCACTAGGCTGACACCTGCGCCAAAAACAGCGCACCCATCAAGCCGCGCCGGTACGCAAGACGCCGGCTTTTTTTGTTTTTCTCGCTTGCTCTTTCGTCTTCCCTCACCCCCAGGAGATTTCCCATGCGCACTCAAAGTGATCGCCCCACAGGCCTCATGAAATCCCGAATCCTGGCGGCGTCGCTGCTGGCCGGACTTCTGGCCAGCGGCGTTGCATGGGCGGGCACCGATTGTGATGAACCGGTGGCCAACTGGCAGCCGCGCGAGGTGCTGCGGCAACAGCTGGAGCAGCGCGGCTGGGCGGTGCAGCGCATCAAAGTGGACGACGGCTGTTACGAGGTCAGGGGCACCGACCGCCTGGGCAACCGGGTCAAGGCCAAATACACGCCCGCTTCGCTGCGCATGCGCAAACTGGAAATCGAATTCAGCGAGGGCGGCGACCCATCCGCCTACCTCGATCCCGTCCAGAAAGCCAAATGACGGCGCAAAGCCTCTTCAAACGCCATCCTCAAGCGCCCTCTTCAGAAAGCCTTCATGTGGCCACGTCAACATGAAGGCATCGCAACCCTCAGGCCAACCGGAGATTCCCTATGAAAACCACCCTGAAAACATTGGCGGCCTCGCTTTTTCTGGCAGGCGCCCTGGCCGCGCCCGGCCTGGCGCAGGCACGCCCCGTGACCCTGACCACCCAACTGCAAAGCTACAGCGGCGACGGCGCCTATCTGGCGTTTTATCTGACCGACGCCAAGGGCCAGTACCAAAAGACGCTCTGGGTCGCCGGCCAGAAATCGAAATACTACAAACACCTGCGCGACTGGGCGCGTGGCAGCGGCCTGAAGGCCAGCGAGTTTGACGGCGTCAGCGGTGCCAGCGTGGGCAATGGCAAATCGCTGAAAGTGACGGTCGAGCTGGCCGATACGCTGATCGATGCGGGCTATGAAATCCGCATCGACAGCGCGGTCGAAGACCAGCGCGAAAACCCCGCCGAAGTGCGCGCGCCGCTCACCAAGCAAGGCGCCGGCAAGCCTGTCACAGGACGCGGTTACGTCAAGTCGTTCACCTATGACATGTAAACGCAAGCGCATCCAAGAATCTGTTGATTGATGGTGCGCAAACTTCATTCCCTGCTGGGCCTGATGGCCGCCGTGCTGGCCCTGGTGCTGGGCATCACCGGCGCTATTTTGTCGCTGGACCCGGCGCTGGAACGGGTGGCGGCCACGGTGCCGGCCCACGGCCAGATCAGCGTGGCCGAGCTGGCCGGCCGGGTGGCGCAGCATTACCCGCAGGCCGAACAAATCCAGCGCTCGCCGTCAGGCGCGGTCATCGTTTATTACAGCCGCGACGGCAAGACCGGCATTGACCGCATCGACCCGCTCACCGGCCAAGGGATTGCCCCGTATGCGCCTTCGGCCTTTTCACGCTGGCTGAAAAACCTGCACCGGTCTTTGCTGCTGGACACACCCGGCCGCGCAGCATCGGGCCTGACGGCCCTGGCCATGCTGGTGCTGTCGGTTTCCGGCGCGCTGCTGCTGGTCAAGCGCGTGGGCGGCTGGCGACACCTGGCCGACCCTTTGCGTGGCGGCCTGAACCAGCGCTGGCATGCGCAGGTTGGCCGGGTGGTGGTCTTCGGGTTGTTGCTGTCGGCGCTGACCGGGCTTTACATGTCGGCGGCCACCTTCAGCTTCATCCCTGACGGCATGCAAAACGAACCCGAATTTCCCGCCCAGGTGGCCGGCGGTGCGGCAGCGCCCGTGGCCACCCTGCCGGCGCTGCTGGCAACCGACCTCAATGACTTGCGCGAATTGGTCTATCCTCCCCCGAACGACCTTGAAGGCGTTTACTCGCTGCGCACCGCCCAGGGCGATGGCTATGTCGACCAGGCCAATGGCGCGCTGTTGTCTTTTCAGCCGCACAGCGGCACGCGCGACACCTACGAGCTGATCTACAAACTGCACACCGGCGAAGGCCTGTGGTGGCTCGGTTTGCTGC
>JBBSRS010000413.1:0-3064 GCA_038242795.1 Burkholderiales bacterium | reverse complement strand
CGTACTTCCACCGCTACGCGTCGCTCACCGACGAGGAGGCACGGCTGCAGGCACAGCACGAGGTGACGATCGCCAACCCCCGCCTTGCGGGGCAACTGCCCGCCTTTGAGGCCGCACTGGAAACCGCTGAAGGAATGATCGGTTCCAGCTACCCGGTGGACGCCGCGTTGCTGGCCCGGGCGCCACAGCTCAAGGTCATTTCCAGCGTGTCGGTCGGCGTGGACAACTACGCGCTCGATGCCCTGGCGGCGCGCGGCATCATGCTGTGCCACACGCCCGGCGTGCTGACCGAAACCACCGCCGACACGGTTTTTTCCCTGGTCATGGCGACCAGCCGACGCATCGTCGAGCTGGCCAACCAGGTGCGCGAAGGCCGCTGGACACGCAACATCGGCGAAGACCTGTTCGGCACGGACGTGCATGGCAAGACGCTCGGCCTGCTGGGGTTCGGGCGCATCGGCCAGGCCGTGGCGCGGCGCGGTGCCCTGGGCTTTGGCATGCCGGTGCTGTACCACAGCCGCCGACCGGTGGACCTGGCGAGTCAGGCGCCGGACCTGGCGGGCAAAGCAGCGCACACGCCGCTCGATGAACTGCTGCAGCGTGCCGACATCGTGGCCGCCGTGCTGCCCTTGTCGGACGAAACCCGGGGCCTGATGGGCGAGCGTGAGTTCGGCCTGATGCAGCCCGGCGCGATTTTCATCAACGGCGGCCGCGGCGCCACCGTGCAGGAAGCCGCCCTGCTCGACGCGCTGAACAACGGAACACTGCGCGCGGCCGGCCTGGACGTGTTCGCCACCGAACCGCTGCCAATGGATTCGCCGCTGCGCCTGCATCCCAGGGTGACGGCACTGCCGCACATTGGCTCTGCGACGTTTGAGACGCGCCATGCCATGGCGGTGCTGGCGACCACCAACCTGTTGCAGGCGCTGGCCGGCGAACGGCCTTCGGCGGTTTTTGCCGAATAGTCTCCTGAGCCCAAACCCTTGGTTTAAATCTTAATATGTGACCACTCAGGTCGCTTTTCAGCTTGAAGCGCAATGACCTCAGCCTCTGTCATCCCGGGCTTGACCCGGGAACCATGACCTCTCCCCAACAGGGTCATGGATTGCGGATCCCCGGACCAAGCCCAAGGCAGGCCCTGTCCGCAATGACAAAAGAGATTACGAAGAGCTTCGAGGAAGCTGAGCAGTCACCAAAATATTTATGAAAACCGGCTGGTGCGCAATACTGTCAAGCATTAGCAGCTATTAATAAAGTAGCGATCCAGTTCCGGAGGTTTGTATAACATCTGGATTTCAGCCGTCCACCACGCTGGCTTATGAGCACCGCGCGTATTGACACAAGCACCGTGCTTTTTTGCGCTTTCCGCCAGACGCGGCTTGATTCAGTGTGTGTGCGCCAGCCAGCTGACCGCCATCACCAGCCCGATGCCAATGGCCAGCCAGGCAATCTGTGCGGCAGTTTCCTGCATCGAGGCGCGTTTTTGCAGTTGGGGAATCAGGTCGGCCAGGGCCACATACATGAAACTGCTGGCCGCCAGGATCAGAAAATACGGCAGGTAGGCATACAACTGGTCGACCAGCACATAACCCACCACACCGCCCAGGGCCGTGACCGCGCCCGCCAGCGACACCTTGATGATGGCGATTCGCCGGTTGTTGGCGCTCTGGCGGCGCAGCACGATCAAGTCGCCCATGTGGTGCGGCACCTCATGCACCAGCACCGCCAGGGCGGCGACAAACCCCAGGCGCATGTCGGCAATGAAGGCCGATGCAATCAGGATGCCGTCCCCGAAGGCATGCACACTGTCGCCTGCCAGGATGGCCCAGCCACCAGGGGGGCGACCGTGGTCGTGCCCCTGGCTGTGGTCGTGGCCATGCGCGGCGGGATGACCATGGGACGCATGCGCGTGGCTTGATGCTTCGTCATGGTGTTCATGGCCGTGGTGCCACAACTCGGCCTTGTCGAGCAGAAAGAAAAACACCACGCCAACCAGCAGCGTGGCAAACAAAGCGTCCGGGGCAATCCGGCTTTCAAACGCCTCGGGCAGCAGGTGCAAAAAGGCCGTCCCCAGCAATGCGCCAGCCGCCAGACTGAGCATGTGCTGGGTATAACGGGCCAGTGCCCCAAAGCTGAGCAGCGCCGCCAGCCAGACACTGCCAATGCCGGCCGCCATCGTCCCCAACAAGATTGCCATTAAAACCATAGCTGCCTGCGCCCGTCCTGATTGGGCCAGAGCCCTGATTGATGAATAAACCAGCAAAAAACCCCGAATTCGGCAGTGTGACCGAAGACCGGGGTTCTTTGTATTATCCAGCCGGCCGGATCCCTCAAGGGCAGGACAACCGGTCGAGCGGCTGCACAAGGCAGCGGTTTGTTCTCAATCAGGCAACGCCATGCACCTTGAACCAGTCCAGCGCGCGCTTGAAGCCGTCCTCAGCCGCGTCTTTTTGATAGCTCGGACGGTAGTCGGCATGAAAGGCATGCGGCGCTGCCGGATACACCACAAACTCTGAAGAACGGGCAGAGGCATTGCCCTGTTTTCCAGCCTGTGCCAAGGCATCTTTCATCTGGTTGATGGTGGTCAGCGGAATTCCGCTGTCCTGCCCGCCGTACAGGCCCAGCACCGGAGCCTTCAGGCTGGCAGCCAGTTCCAGCGGATGCCGGGGCGTGAGCGCCGAGGGCGTGCCGATCAGTCGGCCGTACCAGGCCACGCCAGCTTTTACATTTTTGCTTTGCGCGGCATACAGCCAGGTGATGCGCCCTCCCCAGCAAAATCCGGTGATGCCCACCTTGCGAAGATCGCCGCCGTTGGCGCCAGCCCATTTCACCGCACCGTCCAGGTCGGCCATGACTTGCGCGTCCGGCACTTTGGAAACCACTTCAGACATGAGCCGGGCTGTTTCGGAGAACTGGAGCGGATCCCCTTGCCGGGCAAACAGTTCAGGCGCAATCGCCAGGTAGCCGGCTTTGGCAAAGCGCCGGGCGGTGTCGGCAATGTATTCATGCACACCGAAAATTTCCTGAATCACCAGGACGACAGGCAGCCTGGTTTTGCCCTGCG
>JBBSRS010000412.1:0-3069 GCA_038242795.1 Burkholderiales bacterium | reverse complement strand
CGGCCAGTTTCGGGCACAACTGCCGCGTATCGGCGTCTGGTCCTTGCTGGCGCCGCCTGGCTGGCGCCTGCGCGGCTCGCTCGGCGCTGCCGTCGTCATCAGTGGAACGCGTGCAGCCCCCCGCCTGGCAGGCGATCTGCAAGCCAATGACCTGGCATTGCGCTCGGTTGTCGATGGCATCGAGTTCGGCAATGGCCGCCTGCGCGCCCGGCTGGACGGTACCCGCATGCAGATCGACGAATTCACCCTTCAGGGCGCAGGTGAAAAAGGCACCGGCGGCAGCTTGACCGCCCAGGGCGAAGCAGGCTGGATCGACGGCAAGCCGCAGGTGCAGCTTGACGCCAAATTGCAGCAGCTGCGCGCCAGCATCCGCACCGACCGTCAAGTGACGGTTTCAGGAAATGTGCAGGCCAGTCTTCAGGGCGGCGAGGCTGAACTCACGGGCAAGCTCCTCATCGACCAGGCGCGCATCCTGCTGCCCGAGGAAGGCACGCCGCAATTGGGCGATGACGTGGTGGTGCGAACCGCCAGCGGTGCGGCGGCAGGCCAGAAGGCACCCGAGAAAACCAGCACCCAGAGTGCCGACAAGGCGGCAGGGCCGCTCAAGCTGGCCGTAGAGATCGACCTGGGACGCGATTTCCAGATTCAGGGCAAAGGCATTGACACGCGGATTCGAGGCACGCTGACGCTCAGCGGCAACTCGCTGACCGGTCCACGCCTGCTGGGCACTGTCAGGACCGCTGGCGGCCAATACCGCGCCTATGGCCAGCGGCTGGATGTCGAACAGGGCCTGATTCGCTTCACGGGAGCGATTGACAACCCGACGCTCGACATCCTGGCCATTCGCCCCAACCTGACACAGCGTGTCGGCGTGCAGATCACCGGGACCGCCCTGCTGCCCAGCGTCCGGCTGTATGCCCAACCCGAGTTGCCGGATGCTGAAAAGCTGTCGTGGCTGGTTGTGGGCCGGGCGTCGGCCTCGGGCGGCGCCGAAGCCGCCTTGCTGCAGCAGGCTGCGCTGGCGCTGCTGGGCAGCAAAGGCGGTGGCATGTCTGGTGGTCTGGCCGCGTCGCTCGGTCTGGACGAGTTGTCGTTCCGGGGCGCATCGAACAATTCGGACGGTACGGCCTCCGGTGGCGCCGTCACACTGGGCAAACGCTTTTCACGCAATTTCTACGCAGCGTACGAACGCAGCATCTCTGGCGCATTGGGCACGCTGTTCGTTTTTTACGACCTGTCCCAGCGCTTCACAATTCGCGCCCAGGCAGGCCAGCAAAGCGCAGTGGACCTGATTTTTACCATTCCCTACGACTGATTCGGCAGCCGTCGGCATTTCAACACGGCTTGATCAGCGCATACAATTGCCGGCTCTTCGCAAGTTGCCAAGACGTGCCGCCATAGTTCAACGGATAGAACGAGTGCCTCCTAAGCGCTAGATACAGGTTCGATTCCTGTTGGTGGCACCACCCGATCAAATCAAGCCGTCTCACATCCCCTCAAGACCCGCGTGGCTTATGGCTGCAGCGGGTTTTTCGCTGTCTCACGCCATGGCACCAGAAACCATGCCAGCACAGCATCTTGACGGTACTTTTGACGGTACAAAGCCAAGACCACCAACCGAGATGCCGCAACATCCGACATTCAGCAAGGACATGCCGCCTTTCGTCCCGTTTTGCGGCCTGTCGGCAGTGCTGGCTGTTGCGCCCTGCGCTGGAGCAGGCCCTGTTTGACCGGCAACTTCGGCATGAAAGCAACCCCGTATTCTTGCTATTTTATTAACAGCTTTCTATAAATACACAGCTTGCCAATAGCCGTTTTAACACTTCATCAGACCAAGCCATAACCAAACGGCATCGGGGTTCAGGAGCGCCTCACCAGCAACTGCGACGCGAGTTGCTCCAAGGCATCGCTGTAAGCATTTTGAGGCAGGGTTTTCAAGGCATCCAGGGCACGCAGCGCTTCTCCGGCAGCAGCGTCCCGGGTGGCCTGCAGGGCGCCGGTCTGCTGAACAATCGCAATAATTTCTGTCATCTGGCCGGTGCCGCCGGTTTCAATGGCCTGCCGGATGGTCAAACGCTCGGCTTCGCTGCCTCGCTGCATGGCGATGATCAGGGGCAGCGTGACCTTGCCTTCGCGCAAGTCATCGCCCAGGTTCTTGCCCATTTCCAGCATGTCGCCGTCATAGTCCAGCACATCGTCGATCACCTGAAAAGCCGTGCCCAGCGCCTGTCCGTAAGCGGCGCAATGCTGCTCGACACCGGCTGAAGAACCGGCCAGCAAGGCCGCCAAGCGGGCACTGGCTTCAAACAGCTTCGCAGTCTTGGATCGGATGACGCGCAGATAGCCTTCTTCGGTCAGGCCGGCATCGTGCATGTTCATGAGTTGCAGCACCTCGCCCTCGGCGATCACATTGGTGGCCTCCGCCAGCGTCTGCATGATGCGCATCTCGCCGACTTCCACCATCATCTGGAAGGCGCGCGAATACAGAAAATCGCCGACCAGCACGCTTGCCGGGTTGCCAAATACTTCGTTGGCGGTGGAGCGGCCCCGGCGCAATGTGGATTCATCGACGACATCGTCATGCAGCAAGGTGGCGGTGTGGATGAATTCCACCACGGCGGCCAGGTTGAGGCGCTGGGGGCCGCGATAGCCCAGAGCGCCCGACATCAGCAGCACCAGGGCGGGCCGCAGGCGCTTGCCACCGGCGGCAATGATGTATTGCGACACCTGTGCGACCAAGGGCACATCGGATTCAAGCCGGCGGGCAATGATGACATCCATGGCCCGCATGTCGTCGGCGATCAGGGCAAGGGCAGCAGCGGTTCTGGAAGAATTGGCAGACAAAGATAAATCCCGACATTAAGTTTGGGCAGATTATAGAAAGCCGGACTGGCAATGTATGGCTGCCAACGCCAGCGGGGAACGCATGGCTGTACATTTTTTAAGCGCAATGCTAGAATCTTGGGCTCTGTGGAAATCCGTCCGCAGAACTCAATTTACGAGGGTTTACATGTACGCGGTCATAAAAACCGGTGGCAAACAATACAAAGTTGCTGCTGGAGAAAAAAT